>DAITAE010000526.1:0-3620 GCA_036824445.1 Streptosporangiaceae bacterium
GTGGCCGGCGCCGGCCTGGTGGAGCTGGCTATCTGGCTCTACGCTCTACGGGCCAACGGCCTGGTCCCGGCCAGCATCTCCCCGGTATCGCGGCGCTATGTGACAGCGCAGATCCTGCCGACCCCGGTGGTGTTCGGGCTGTCCATCCCGGTCGCGTTCGTCGCTCCGGGCGTGGCGCCGTTCACGTGGATACTGCTCGTGCCCATAGGCCGGTTGTTGCCCCGCATCATGCGGGCTAAGGAGACCCCCAAGCCCGATACCTGACCGCGCCGCGCCGCACGTCCCGGGTGGCTTGGCCGAAACGCCGATCTCAATGGGCCATAACGGATGGGCGGCGCGAGAGAATCCCAGGAGGCGACACCAGGGCGAGGGGGGGCAGGGATGTCCGTGCAGATGCAGCAGGGCACTCCCCAGATCCGCCTCACTGGGCGCGGAGCCGTCGTGGTCATGCTGGTCGTCTTCGCACTGGGCCTGATCGCCGCCGCCTGGCTGGGATCACCGGTGCTGGCAGGAGCCTTCTTCGTCGCTGGCAGTGCGGTCGCTGTTTTCTGTGTCAGGCAACACGACCTGCTGATGACGACGATCACTCCGCCGCTGGCGTTCTGCATCGTACTGGTCGGCGTGAAGGCGGGAACCGCCACGGGGAACGTGGTGCTGTCCACAACCGAGGGAGCGGCGATCACGCTGGCGGGGGTGGCACCGTGGCTCTTCGCCGGAACGGCACTGAGCCTGATCATCGCCTGGCAACGCGGCCTGCGCGGGTGCGTCCGTGAGCTGCGAGAGGACGTGCGGTCCGCTGGCCACCCACCCGGCCTCGTGGCGGGCTCAAGCCCCGGCCCGGACGCCGAGGACGCTCAGGGCGCCCAGGAAGAGCCGTCCGCTCCCGTGGCCCCGCCCGGCAGCCCGCAATCCGGCCCGGCCGCATAGACGCGCGGCCATCCCGCCTAGCGCCCGGACTTGCCCTGCCGCAGTTCGTGCGGGAGCGCGAAGACCATCTGTTCCGCTACCGCCTCGACTTCTTCGACGTGGTCGAATCCACTCTCGGCGAGATGCTCGAGTACGCCGGCGACCAGATCCTCCGGCGCCGACGCGCCGCTGCTCACCCCGACCGTGGTCACGCCCTCCAGCCAGGCCGACTCGATGGACTCCGCGTCATCGACCAGGTAGGCGGCGCCAGCGCCGGCGTCGACCGCGACCTCCACCAGCCGCACCGAATTGGAGGAGTTGCGCGAGCCGACCACGATGACCACATCCGACTCGGCCGCGATCCGCTTCACGGCCGCCTGCCGGTTCTGGGTGGCGTAGCAGATGTCGTCGCTGGGCGGGTCGGCCAGCATCGGGAACCGCTCCCGCAGCGCGCCGACGGTCTCGATGGTCTCGTCGACCGACAACGTGGTCTGGGACAGCCAGACGACCCTGGCGGGGTCGCGCACCTGCACGCTGGCGTTATCCCTGGGCCCGTCCACCAGCTGGATGTGCGCCGGTGCCTCGCCAGTCGTGCCGACGACCTCCTCATGACCCTCATGGCCGATGAGCAGGATGTCGTAGCCCTGGGCGGCGAACCGCCGCGCCTCGCTGTGCACCTTGGTGACCAGGGGGCAGGTTGCGTCGATGGCGTGCAGGTTGCGCGCCGTGGCATCGGCTCGTACTTCCGGCGCCACCCCGTGCGCTGAGAAGACGACCACGCCGCCCTCGGGGACGTCTGCCACCTCGTCCACGAACACGGCACCACGCTGCTCCAACGCCGCCACGACATGCTTGTTGTGCACGATCTGCTTGCGCACGTAGATCGGGGCGCCGTAACGCTCCAGCGCTACCTCGACGGTTTGCACGGCACGATCGACCCCGGCGCAGTAGCCCCGGGGCTTGGCGAGCAGCACACGTCGCATTGGCACAGGCATGCTTCTCATGGTAGGCGAGCCACCTACTCGACAATCCAGGCACGGTGGCAGGCCAGTACGGTGGCAGACTGGCGCCGTGGCCCGCACCTGGCCGCACGGCGGCCATCCACCATCCGCACCCGCCGTGCCTGCTGCCGCATGCGGCATGCCCTGGGCAAGAATGAAGGCGGGTGCAACGCGGCACCGGCCGCTCACGCGCTCCACGCCTGGGAATGCAGCAACGGCGCAATGGCATGCCCAGACAAGCATGTAGGGAGATCACGATATGCCCATCCCGCAGGTCACCGACCGCATCAAAGAGGCTCCGGCCGTGGTGCTGCGCGCGGTTTTCGCCGGAATCGGCCAGGTACTGATGGCCGTCGACAAGATCCGGGCCCAGATGGAGCAAGCCGCGTCGCCCGCCGAGCCTGACCAGAAAGCGCCCGGCGCCACAGAGCCAGCCGGGCGGCCGGACGAAACCAGCAACGTGACGGTGCTCCGCGAGCGCACAACGGCCACGAGCACCACTGCCCCGCGCCCGGCCGCAGCGCCCGCCGGTGCCGCGGCTGCCCGGACGGCAGCCGCCGCGCCCAAGACGGCCACAGCGCCGAAGCCGACCACCACGCCAAAGCCCGCCACGGCGCCGAAGCCGGCCACCACGCCGAAACCAGCCGCCGCACCGAAACCAGCCGCCGCTTCGAAGTCGGCCGCTGCTCCGAAACCCGCCGCCGCCCCGAAGCCGGCCACCGCGAAGCCGGCCACCACACCCGGGCAGGCTGCGCCAGAGACCGGGTCGGCCACCCCCGCCGCAGCGAAACCAGCGCCGCCGGCCGCCGCTGCTGCCCAGGCTGCGCCAATTCCGGGCTACGCCGACCTCTCGATCGCCTCGCTCCGCGCCCGGCTCCGAGGTCTCGACGCCGACGGTGTGCGCGCCCTGCTCGCCTACGAGAAGGCGACCACGCACCGGGACGACGTGATCACCATGTTCGAGCGACGCCTTTCCAAGATCGAGGACCAGGCGGGCTGACGCCGGCCGCCTCCCGCTGCCATGCCACTGGAGACCACCGCTCAATCGCCGGTCCCCGTCCGCACCGTGCTGCGGCTGGCCGGAGAGTGGGTCAGCCGCCTGGGGCGGATCTGGGTGGAGGGTCAGATCGCCGAGCTGACCAGGCGCGGCGGGACCGCCTTCCTGACACTGCGCGATCCAGTGGCGGCCGTCTCGGTCCGCGTGATCTGTGCCCGGGCCGTGCTCGACGCCGCGGATCCGCCGCCCGCGGAGGGCGCCCGCGTGGTGGTGTGGGCCAAGCCTGACCTCAACACGGCCCGGGGCTCGTTCTCCCTGACCGGGATCGAGATCCGTGCCGTGGGCATCGGTGAATTGCTGGCCCGGCTCGACCGGCTCCGCCGGTCGCTGGCCGCCGAGGGCCTGTTCGCGCCCGAACGCAAGCGGCCACTGCCCTTCCTGCCCGCCACCATCGGGCTGATCTGCGGACGCGACAGCGCGGCCGAGCGGGACGTGCTGCGCAACGCGGCGATGCGGTGGCCGGCCGTCAGGTTCCAGGTGGAGGAGGTCGCGGTCCAGGGCTCATACGCCGTCACCGAGGTGACCGACGCGCTGCGCCGCCTCGACGCGGACCGGGCCGTGCAGGTGATCGTCATCGCCAGGGGCGGCGGCTCGGTCGAGGATCTGCTGCCGTTCTCCGATGAGACTCTGATCCGGGCCGTGGCCGCGTGCCAAAC
>DAITAE010000527.1:0-3595 GCA_036824445.1 Streptosporangiaceae bacterium
GCCGTGCCAGCACCCCCACCGTCTCCCTCGGCCGCGTCGCCAGAGACGTCGACCGAGATGATCGGCGTCCCCACGTCCACCGTCTGCCCGACCTCCGCGAGCAGCCCGGTAACCACGCCCTCGTATGGCGAAGGCAGCTCCACCACGGCCTTGGCGGTCTCGATCTCCACGATCACCTGGTTGATGCTCACCGAGTCGCCCGGCTTCACGTGCCAGGCGACGATGTCGGCCTCGGTCAGGCCCTCGCCGACGTCCGGCAGCTTGAACTGCTTCACCTCAGACATCGCATGGCCTCTCAGTACGCGAACGTGCGGTCGACGGCGTCCAGCACCCGGTCCAGGTCCGGCAGGTAGTGCTCCTCCAGCCGGGACGGCGGATAGGGGACGGAGAACCCGCCCACCCGCAGCACCGGGGCCTCCAGCTGGTAGAAGCACGCCTCCGTGATCCGCGCGGCGATCTCGGCGCCGAGGCCCCCGGTCACCGGGGCCTCGTGCACGACCACGCACCGCCCGGTCCGGCGCACCGACGCGACGATCGTGGGCAGGTCGAGCGGGGACAGCGAGCGCAGGTCGATCACCTCCAGCGCCCGGCCGTCGTCGCGGGCCGCCACCGCGGCTTCCACGCAGGTCCGGACCAGCGGCCCGTACGTGAGCACGGTCACGTCGGCGCCCTCGGCGACCGTGCTGGCCGCCTCCAGGGGCAGGGCGCCGGCGAGCGCGCCCGCGGTGTCCACCTCCGCCTTGTCCCAGTACCGGCGCTTCGGCTCGAAGAAGATCACCGGGTCGTCGCAGCGGATCGACTGCTGGATCATGGTGTAGGCGTCCGCCGGGCCGGAACAGGCCACGACCCGCAGCCCGGCTATGTGCGCGAACAGCGCTTCCGGCGACTCGCTGTGGTGCTCCACCGCCCCGATCCCGCCGCCGAACGGGATCCTGACTACCACGGGCACCGCGACCCGGCCCTGGGACCGCAGCCGCATCTTCGCCAGCTGGTTGACGATCTGGTCGAACGCGGGGAATACGAAGCCGTCGAACTGGATCTCGCAGACCGGCCGGTAACCCCTCAGGGCCAGGCCGATCGCCGTGCCGACGATGCCCGACTCGGCGAGCGGGGTGTCCACCACCCGCGATTCGCCGAAGTCTTTCTGCAAGCCGTCGGTGACCCGGAAGACGCCGCCCAGCTTGCCCACGTCCTCGCCCATGACGAGCACTTTCGGGTCGTCCTCCAGCGCCTTGCGCAGCCCGGCGTTGAGCGCCTTCGACAATGTCAGCGTGGTCATCGTGCGGCCTCCTCGCCTACGAAGGAGTCCAGGTACGCGGCGTATTGCTCACGTTCCTCGCGCAGCAGCGCGGTCGGCTCGCCGTACACGTTCTCGAACATCGCCAGCGGTGCGGGGTCGGGCATCTCCAGGCACGCCCGCCGGACACGCTTGCCGACCTGAGCGGCCTCCTCGTCGATCCCCTCGAAGAAGGCCGCGTCGGCCGACCCGGTGCGGACCAGGTAGGCCTTCACCCGCTGCACCGGGTCCTTCAGCTTCCACGCCTCGAGCTCGGTCGCGAGCCGGTACCGGGTGGGGTCGTCGGTGGTGGTGTGCGCCCCCATCCGGTAGGTGTAGGCCTCGATCAGCGTCGGCCCCTGGCCGTCGCGCGCCGCCTGCATCGCCTTCCTGGTGACCGCGAGGCACGCGAACACGTCGTTGCCGTCCACCCGGAGTCCCGGGAAGCCGAACCCGCTCGCCCGCTGGTACAGAGGTATCCGGCTCTGCCGCTCAAGTGGCTCGGAAATGGCCCACTGGTTGTTCTGGCAGAAGAACACGACCGGGGCGTTGAAAACCGACGCCCAGATAAACGCCTCGTTCACGTCCCCCTGGCTGGTGGCGCCGTCGCCGAAGTAGACAATGGCTGCCTCGCCGTTCTCGCCGACCAGTCCGTCCCGCTGGATACCCATCGCGTAGCCGGTCGCGTGCAGCGTCTGGGCGCCGATGACGATGGTGTAGAGGTGAAAGTTGTGGTCTGCGGGGTCCCAGCCGCCGTGGCTGACGCCGCGGTAGAGCTCCAGCAGCTTGGTGGGGTCCACGCCTCGGCACCAGGCCACGCCGTGCTCGCGATAGGTGGGGAAGGCCATGTCGCGCTCGGTCAGCGCCCGGCCCGAGCCGACCTGCGCCGCCTCCTGGCCGAGCAGGGAGGCCCAGATGCCGAGCTCGCCCTGCCGCTGCAGCGCGATCGCCTCCGTGTCGATCCTGCGGACGATGACCAGATCGCGGTAGAGGGCCTTGACCTCGTCGGTGGTCAGCTCGAGGGGGTAGTCGGGGTGGTCTGCCCGTTCGCCCTCGGGGGTGAGGAGCTGGATGAGTTCTGCTCGCGGATCGGGCTGCCCGTCCAGGCTCCCCGGTCCCGGTGCGGTGACCGCACCGTCGGCGTCGACGGCCACGTGCCACTCCTTGCGCTAGGGGCCGGTCCCAGGATCACCGTGACCGGCCGGTCGGTCCTTCGTTCCACCGCAGCGGCACCGCGGGGTTCGCTGTCATGCGCCTGTACCCCGCGGGGCCTACTCGATGCCCGCTCGGCGGCCTCCGATCGGGTGGCCCGGCGAACGCGCACTACCGACATCGTGACAGACCAGTGTCGCCTCGGCGAACGCTTGGTCACACCCGTCCCGGTGACGCACGAGCGGCATCGCGTCGCGTACGCTGCGTTGCCACGCAGGGTCGAGGAAAGGCGGGACGGTGGCCCGGATCGTCGTTGAGGTCATGCTCAAGCCGGAGATTCACGACCCCCAGGGTGAAGCCATCTTGCGGGCCTGCCAGCGGCTCGGATTCGGTGAGGTGCTTGGCGTTCGCCAGGGGAAGCGCTTCGAGGTGGAACTGCGGGGAACGGCCAGCGAGGCCCTCCTGGCGCGGGTGAGTGAACTGGCGGGTGAATTGCTCGCTAACCCCGTGATCGAGGAATTCACGTTTCGTGAAGCCTGATTGGGCTCACGTTCGCGTCACTGCGTGACCACAGAGTTACATGAGTTGACGATTATTGTGCTTCTGACGGGGAACGGACTTAAGTGGCCAGCGTGAAACGGTGGAGGCTGAACTGAGGAGCGGATGCGAACTCGGATGAAGGGTGCCGAGGAGCCGACCGTGGACGTTAAGTTCTGCCTGGTGTTCCCTCGTGAGGCGCTCAGCGTGCCGGTTATGCGCCACGTGCTGGGCGATACGCTGCGGGACCTGGGCGCCGACGGGGACGGGGTGGACGACCTCCTTCTCGCGGTGACCGAGGCGTGCTCGAACGTGGTCCGGCATGGCGGCCCTGACCAGCGGTATGAGGTGCTGGCTAGCGTGGGCAGGGGCGGCTGCGAGGTCCAGGTGGTGAACCGCAGCCGGGGGCCCGACGCGGGGAGGTGGCCAGGAACGCGGCCACGGCGGGTCCTGCCCTCGGTGCCGGCGGCCAGGCGGATCCGCCGCCGGGTGGCACGGCCGTCGACGCTGCGCCGCTCCCATCGGCAGGCCAGGGGAATGGCCGCGGACGAGGCGATCGCCGCGCTGCCGGAGTCGGGGCGTGGCCTGGCGATCATGAAGGCCTGTGTGGACGACGTGACGATGAGCAGC
>DAITAE010000528.1:0-3593 GCA_036824445.1 Streptosporangiaceae bacterium
ACCTGTTGCCCGCTCCCCCAAGGTGGCCCCCCGCGACGCCAGTTCGCCCGATGCCAGCCCTTCGCCTCCCGGGTCCCGGGATGCCGGCCCCGGCGACGCTGGTCCCCCCGCCGAAGGCACTCCCGGCGCCGGTTCCGCCGCTGCCGGCTTGGAACGCCGCCGGGTCATCCAGTGGCCCCACCTGTCCTGGCTGGACATCGCCTGGGTCGGGTTCGTCGCGCTCAACCTGGCAGCGATGCGGCTGCTTCCCGCCTGGCAGACCGTCCCGTTCCTGGCCATCTGGGTGAGCCTGACCGTGATCTACGGCTTCCGGCTGTGGCGGCTCCAGCCCACCATCTTGACCCTGGCCGCCGTGACCGTCGCGACCGGCGGCATCATCGCCGTGCAGGTCATCAAGGGCAAGCAGGACGCAGACTACCTCGCCGAAGTCCCGCTAATCGCGCTGATGTTCCTGGTGATGGTCTGGCACGGCCGGCGGCGGCTGGCGGCTACGGAGGAACGGCTGACGGCGATGGAGGAGGTGCAGCGGGTCTCACAGGAGAACCTGCGGCTGCTGAAACAGCAGCGGCGGTTCCTGCAAGACGCCTCCCATGAACTCGGCACGCCGATCACGGTGGCGCTCGGGCACGCGGAACTGATCGAGCGCGCGGTCACCAACAGCGTCGTCGCCGATGACGCGCACGTAGTCACCGACGAACTGATGCGGCTGCGGCGGCTGGCCACCCGGATGCTGCTGCTGGCCTCGGCGGGCAGCCCGGACTTCCTGCACCTCGAGCCGGTCGCGCTCGAGTCCGTGGCGGTCGAGGCGCTCGACCGGTGGGGCCACACCCCGCGGCGGTGGCGGCTGACCGACACCGCCGATGCGACCGTCCTCGTCGACCGCGACCGGCTCGGGCTCGCGCTCGACGCACTGCTCGAGAACGCCATCGCGCACACCGCGGCGGGAGACCTCATCGAACTCGGCGCCCGCCGAGAGAACGGGCAAGTCATCCTGTCGGTGGCGGACTCGGGATCCGGAATCCCGGCGGCAGACCTTGAACGGATCTTCCACCGGTTCGCCAGGTCCGATCCGCACCGCACCCGCGAGGCCGGCGGGTTCGGGCTCGGCCTGGCCATCGTGCAGGCGATCGCGGAGGCCCACCATGGCTCGGCCCGGGCCAGCAGCACGCTCGGCCACGGCTCGGTGTTCGAGGTACTGCTGCCCGTGGGCCCGGCATCATCGGCCCCGGACACGCCCGCGGCGCCCGGGCCCATGGCGGCGCGCTCATCGTTGGGTGCGGTGGCAGGGAGTAAGGGACCTTCGGCGCCCGGGCCGGGCGGTTGGTCTCTGCCGCCGACGTGAGGGCCGGGGTGACACTTCGGGACAGAGGGTAGGCACCGGGCTGGAGTATGGACATGCCACGGCGGCCGCCAGCGAAACTGATCTGACCGGAGTACGACATGCCCGACCAGCCGACCGATCATGCTGGGCTCGAGACCCTGCCCTTCGACGTGTGCCTGCGGTTGCTCGCCTCGGTTCCGATCGGGCGCCTCGGTTTCTACGCGGACGGCGAGGTGGTGCTCCTGCCGGTGAACCACGCCGTGGACGGCCAGGACGTGGTCTTCCGCACGGCCAGCGGGTCCAAGCTCACCGCGGCCGAGGAACAAGACCTGGTCGCGTTCGAGGCCGACGACTACAACCTCCGGACCCGGTCGGGGTGGAGCGTCCTTGTCACCGGCCGCGCCATGGTCGTGTACGACGAAGCCGAGGCCAGCCGGCTCGACCGGCTCGACCTGCGTCCCTGGGCGGCCGCTGTGGAACGGCCCTTCTGGGTCAGGATCCATCCCACATCGGTGACCGGGCGCCGCACGCCGCGGACCGCGGTCTCCTCCGGCTAGACCCGGGACTGCCCCGCTCGGGCCAGGCGCAGCGTTAGGGAGGCCCGCCGTTCCAGCCGGGGATCGTCGCCCCTGGCAGGATGCCCCACCGGTACACGTAGTCGCGCTGGTGACCATGGCGGTAACGGAGCGTCATCCGGGTGAAGTACCGGACGCCGTCGTGGACGGCGACACGCGAGAAGCTGACCTGCGCAGGGTACGTCCGGTAATGGCCCGCCGAGCAGGTCGGCGTGCAGGTGTTCACCCAGAGTTCCCCACGGGTCCGGGCGGACGAGCCTGACCACCGGGACCAGTGCGGGGTCCGCACGAAGACGTTCGACTGCCCGATGTAGATGACCGGCGGGCGGGCCCGGCCCTGGTGCCAGCCGTTCGCGCCGTTGTAGCCGACCGGCAGCGGCGCAGCTCTGGACGCCGCGTTCGCGGCTCTGATGGTGAGCGTGGCGCCCAGCCCTACGCCCACCACGAGCAGGGCCCCGACCAGCGCGACGACCCAGTTCCGCTTCACGGTGCTCCCCTCCGTGCCGTGGTACCCAGCTTAGGGTCTGGCCACGCCACCTGCGCGAACGCCGAAGATGGGATACCCGGCCCCGGAGCCCGCAGCTGGGTGACGGCCAGCGCCGAGTGCTCCGGCCGGAACCGGCGGGACGTCCTCACCGGGCCTTGGGTGCCCTTCGGGCCTTCGCGAGCCAGAGCGCCACGGCCAGCAGGGCCAGGCCCACGGCGAACACGGCGAGCGGGGCGGCTACGGACTGCGGCAGGTAGCGGCTCGCGGTCTGCGGCACGAACAGCAGCACCCCGATGGCTCCCAGGAGCAGCAGCCAGACCTGCCGCAGGGCGACCCCGGCCGCGATCAGTCCCGCCACGGTGACCAGGGCGAGCACATGCCCGGCGGCGACTTGCATCGTCAGCTGCGCGCCGGTCAACAGCCCGATCCCGGCAGCCAGGTATCCGGCGTTGCGCGGAGCAAGGTATCCGCGGTGCGCCGCGGCGCCCCACGCAGCGGACAGCGCCCAGACGCCGAGACCGGGCAGCCACGCATCGAGCCCCGGAGCCACGCTGGCGATGCCGGTGCCGACCAGCGTCGCCGCTCCCGCGAACATCGCCAGGTGCTGGAGAGGCGCGCGAGTATGCCACCAGAGCACTGCGGCGTACGGCGTTGCCACCGCGGTCGCCACGAGCGTGGTGTCGACCGGGCTGAAGTGCCAGATCTGGTCCGCGAGCACACTGATGAAGGCCACCAGGCATGCGGTCGACAGCAGCCACAGCACGCTGCGCAGCCGACGTAGCGCTGGGCTGTCGCCGGCGCGCACCAGTACGGCGGCGGCCCCGAGCGCGACGGTGCCCGCCGCGGCGAAGGCCAGTTGGGCACCGGTGGTGATCCCCGGCCACAGCTCGGTCACCGCGATAAATCCCGCCACGACCGCGAGGACCCGCCGACGTATCCCAGCGCCTCCGCCACGAGCGGTCCCCTCCGCGGCGCCGTGGCGGGGGCAGGGATACCAGCTGGGACAACAGCAGGAACTGGAGCACCAGCGGGAGCGGGCGCCCCAGGTGGGGAGGCGGTTTCGGGGCTGGCACCGGCAGACCCGGCAACCCCGGCGGCGGGCCTGGCGACCCCGCCGGCGGCGCGGGCCGCCTCACCCGCCCGGATCCGGGCGGCCCTGCCCGGCCTCTAACCAGCCTTCAGCCACCCAGCGTTTGAGCATCTCGTCCAG
>DAITAE010000529.1:0-3579 GCA_036824445.1 Streptosporangiaceae bacterium
CCGATTTTCCCGGCCGCTACCC
This sequence comes from Streptosporangiaceae bacterium, assembly GCA_036824445.1. Classification (GTDB taxonomy): domain Bacteria; phylum Actinomycetota; class Actinomycetes; order Streptosporangiales; family Streptosporangiaceae; genus UBA9676. Next base: position 23 of record DAITAE010000529.1, read on the forward strand.
GCCAGTCGTGCTGCCCGCAATAGCCATAAGCTGGGCGTGGTCAGCGGCAGGTCCGCGCTGACCGAGTTGATGAGCCCACCTTGACGCCAGGCAACAGCTGCCCAAGCTACCTGTCCTGGGACCCTCGAACGTAGATCGAGGGCCCATAGACCACGCTCCTGCGGGACTACCAGGCAGGCGCGGTACAAACGGACCAACGGTGGACTCGGTGATCAGCACCTGGGCCTGCTCCCTCGATGCGCGGGTCACACAGAACCGCCAGATCGGTACCGCTTCCCCCTCGCCGTGATGAACCGGATCCGGCGCCAGAACGGAGGGTCGGTGCGCGTTCTCGCCGACCATCTCTATCACGCAGCGTGATGCCCGCTGTTGACGGAGTCCGATACCGACCAGCCGCCTCGGTGCGGCGTAATTGGCCTAGAGGTCACCGCTGGACGGGATGCCCGCCGATGCTGCAAGCGATCGAAAGGCCGCCGCTTACTAGATTTCGCCTGACCGACGAGCGCTCTATGCGGCAGGTGCGGACGCCGGTTCAATCTGAACTTGCGGGGCCGAAGACGATGCAGAAGGGGTGGCCGACGGGGTCGGTGATGACCCGGAAGCCCGTTTCGCGTTCACCTGGGGCATAGGTGGCCCCCAAGACGAGCAGTTCCCGCTCGGCCCAGTCAGCATCGCAACTCCGCGCGGTCGTTGACCGGCCGCATCGCATTCGATCGGTATTCCGAGGTGCCTGGTTGAGGGGAAATGTAGACGGCCGATCCGCCGGTTGCGAAGAGGTCGACGATATAGAAACCCTCCATCGCGCTCGGCGAGTAGTCGGGCGCGTATACGCGTACCCACGCCGGGCTAGCGTAAGAAGATGACGGCCAGCAAGCATCGGATGGGACGCTCCTGCGGCGGTGGCCGCCGCATGTCCGCGCGCGCAGTCGCATGCGCGGTGCTCGCAGCGCTGGCGCTCGCCGCGTGCAGCAGGGGACAGCCCGCGAGCAACAGCCGGGCTAGCGCCACACACCGGGCCAGCGTCCCGGCGGAGGTCCGTCACCCTGCCAAGCCGTGCTCGGCGGCGGTCGCCAGGGCTTCGAGCCGGCGCTGGAAGGCGCTCGCCCCCGCCCCGCTGTCGCGCACCGAGGTGGCGGCCGCGGTGGTCGGGGACGCGGTGTACGTGGTTGGCGGATTCGACGCCCGCACGGCAGCCAGCACCAGGAAGGTCGAGCGGCTTGACCTGTGCACCGGGCGCTGGTCGCTCGTGCATCCGATGTCCGCCGCGCTCAACCACATGGGAGTGGCGTCATACGGCCGGTCGTTGTACGTGCTCGGGGGCTACCGGCCGAGGACCGACACCAACAGCGAGGCAACCGCGAGGTTCTGGCGCTATGAACCGCACACTGATCGCTGGTCGGCGATGCCGAGCGCGCCCACGCCGCGGGCCGCTTTCGCGATCGCGGTGCTCGGCCACCGGCTGTACGCGGCCGGCGGGCGCAACGACTCAGTCCTCGCGCTGCGGACTGTGGACGTATTCGATTTCGCACGCCACCGCTGGTCACGCGCTCCCAGCCTTGAGGTCGGCCGCGAGCACGTGGCTGGCATGGCCGCCGCAGGAGCGGTGTACGTGCTCGGCGGTCGCGTCGCAGGAGTGAACCTCGCCGCCGTCGAGCGCTACGTGCCCGGCGACGACCGCTGGCAGGAACTCCCGCCATTGCCCCTCGCACGCAGCGGCTTCGGCGCCGCGGCCACTCCCGGTAGGATCACCGTGGTCGGCGGCGAGGGGCCGACCGGAACGATCCGCGAGGTCGACTCACTTGATCTGGCCAGCGGCGCCTGGCGCCGCCTGGCGCCGATGGGAACCCCACGCCACGGCCTCGGCGTGGTGAGCATCGGATCAGTGATCCTCGCGATCGAAGGCGGACCCACACCCGGGCTCAGCTACTCCCGCACCGTCCAGCGGCTCCTGATCAGATAGACATCCTCGCATCGGCACGAAGGCGACGGAGTGAGGCAGGTCTCCGATCAACCGAAAGCGGCGGTGAACCACCCAGCATTTATCGCTGCTGTGATCCGCCTGTCATATTGCGGCTCTGCCGGAAACACCGTGGAGATCCGTCAACGCATAGTCGGTCAGTGACCGAAGTGACGCTCGGCGTACTCAGTGGGGGTCCGGGTCGCGGCATGATCGCCAAGACCTGTGGGACCTGGCAGCGGGCTCGCAGATCGTGTACGTCGATAACGACCCGCTGGTCCTGGCACACGCCCGCGCGTTGCTCACCAGCACTCCCGAGGGCGTGTGTGACTATATCGACGGCGACCTGCGTGACCCGGAGGCGATTCTCGCCGAGGCGGCGCGGACTCTCGATTTCGGCCAGCCGGTCGCGCTGATGCTGCTGGGAGTGTTGCACCACATCCCCGACACCAGCGAGGCGCAGGAGATCGTCCGGCGGCTAGTGGCGGCGCTGGCACCGGGCAGCTATGAAGCGACCAATCACTCCACCAGCGCCGTCAGCGGCGCGGCGATGGAGAAGGCGGTGGCGCACTGGTACCCGGTCGGCTCGCCGTCGATGACCTTGCGCACCCCCAGCAGATCGCCCGGTTTTCGACGGCCGGGACCTGCTGCCACCCAGGGTGGTGTCGTGCTCACGCTGGCGGCCCCGCCTCATCGGCGGATCTCGTACGGCAAGCGCCTGCCCGCGCGGTCCTTGCCGACCGGCCGGCGACACGCAGCTGGACACGCTGCTACTACCCAGGTTCTGGACGGCGGACTCGATCTGAAAGCTGACACCGGCGCTCTGGTAGGCGGGCGGGTGCGTTGACCTCGCCCGCGGTGCGCTCGCGCTCGGCCCAGGCCGCCCGGTCGAACCCCGGCGGCTGTGCCCGGGGGCGGCGACGCGCTCCGCACAGCACGGGCCGGGGCCCAGCGTTGTACCGCCCGGCGGTCACTACAAGGCCCGGTTCCCGTAGCGGGGGCGGCGGGCCGGTTGGCAGGGCCGGTGTGAGCTTCCGGGCACTTGCCTGGCCGGCGCTGCCCGCGCGTTTGACAACCGAAGGCTAATAAGCATAGCTTTTTAGCTATGGAAAGTAGCTTTCTGGGGATCGGCGGCCGTGCCTAGGGCAGGGCTCAGCACCGACGGGGTGGTCGATGTCGCCCTGGCCATCGTCGATGAACAAGGGCCTGAGACGCTGTCGCTGTCGGTGGTCGCCGCCCGGGCCGGGGTTGCCGCGCCGTCGCTGTACAAGCATGTGGCGAGCCTGGCCGAGCTGCGGTCACGGGTGGCCGCCCGGGTCCTGGCCGAGATGACCGAGGCGGCGACCACAGCCGTGCTGGGACTGAGCGGGGACGCAGCGATCGCCGCGCTGATGAGACGGCTACGCGCCTACGGCGCAGAACATCCCGCCCGCTACCTGGCGGTGCCGCCGGACCCGATGCACGACCCGGCGCTGGCGCAGCCAGCGGCCCGCTTCATCGACGTATTCCTGGCCGTGCTGCGCGGCTACGGCCTGCATGGCGCCACCGCGATTCACGCCACCCGGTGCCTGCGCGTGATCGTCCACGGCTTTGTCTCGAT
>DAITAE010000530.1:0-3573 GCA_036824445.1 Streptosporangiaceae bacterium
GTGTAGTCGAAGGTGATGACGACGGTCCGGCGCACGCGGTGGTGTCGCCAGAGCGCCTCGACCAGGTTCGCCCGCTCGACGGTGGAGTACGGGTAGTCCCGGGGCTTGTCCGAGTCACCCTGCCCGACCGGCTCCACATACAGCCGCGGGCCGAGGTGATCACCGAGCATCCGGTCCACCTGGGCCCAGCCGTAGGAGCCGTCCGGGAACCCGGGCAGCAGCGTGAGCCACACGGCGTCCGCGTCGTGCCCACCGGCTGCCACGCGCTCGAAAACCCGGAGCGCACCAGGGGTCGCGGCGGCTTGCTCCTCGGTCAGTATGCGGGCGGATCCCGGGTCGTACCAGATCCGCTGCCCGCCGGCGAACCACTCCGCCGCCGTCACCCGAGCCTGGTCGTGCCGCGGCAATATCGCCGTCTTGTTCCAACTCATCGGAGCCTCCTCGCCACTAGTGGACGCTGTCCACCAACTTTGTGGACGCTGTCCACCATACTTGTGGAAGTGGACACTGTCCACTAATCTGTCACCGTGATGTCAGACCGGTCGGCAGGTGAGATAACCATGGTGAGGCGGCGCCGGCCGCGCGGCGCCGTCCGCGACGGCCTGGTCGCCGCAGGGCTCGAGCTGGCCCGGGCCGGTGGCCCGGACGCCGTCGTGCTCCGGGAAGCGACCCGGATGGTAGGCGTGGTGCCCAACGCCGCCTACCGGCATTTTGCCGACCGTGACGAGCTCCTTGCCGCAGTCTGCAGAGCGGCATTGCGAGAGCTAGCTGACCGGATGGCGGCTGGCGTCGCCCGCGTGCGCGGCAAGCATGGCGATCCCGCTGCGGCCCGCCGCCGGCTGCGCGCGATCGGTACGGCCTACCTGGAGTTCGCCCGCGAAGAACCGGGGCTGTTCGCAACCGCGTTCGCCCTGCCGACGCGGCATGACTACGGCGCTCCAGACAGCGGGACCGGCCAGGACCCCGCGCCCCTAGATCATCTCCGCGCCGCGCTCGATGAGCTGGTCGACGCCGGCGTCCTCGACCGGCGGCGCCGCGACGGCATCGAGTACCCCATCTGGTCCGCGGTACACGGGCTAGCGGTGCTCACCGGCCAAGGGCCCTTGCGCGATGTCCCCGATGCCACCCGCCATCACCTCGAGGAACTCACCCGCGCCTTCATCCAAGAGAACCTCACAGGAGCTAGCGCTCCTGCTGTCCAACAGGACTGACAGCGCTCCGCCTAATGCCATGCGCGGTGGCGTTTGACCACCTGGTGCAGACCAGAGTCGTCAGATCCGCGATGAGTTAGGGCTGCGCGCTTGGCATGCACCAGGCGAGGCCGACGATGGTCACGCCTACCAGCGCGAAAACTGCCTCCAGCGGCTGGAAGCCGATCCAGGCCAGCTCGGCGGCCTCGAAGCAGACCAGCCCCGCCCCGGCGGCCATCGACAGCTCGCGCGCATGCCGGTAGCTGCCCACTCAAGGTCCTCATCGCGGTGCTCCCGGCAGGCTGTCGGCGCCTACGCGGCGATGAAGTCTCTGACGGCCGCCATGACCTCGGCGGGCTGCTCGGCGTGCGCGTTGTGGCCCGCGCGCTCGATGATCTGGAGGCGCGCACCGGGGATTCCGGCCGCCAGCTCGCGCTGGTGTTCTGGCGGGAACAGGAAGTCGTCCCGCCCGGCCATCACCAGCGTCGGCACCGTGATCTCGCCGAGGCGGTCCATGACGCTCCAGTCCTTGAGCAGGTGGCGGCCGGCGAAGATGAGCGCTTCCGGCCGCATCTTTGACCGCCATTCGCCGTGGATCAGGTCGCGGGCGGTCAGCCGCAGGCTGGGGTGGTGGAAGTAGGCGGGCCCGATCCGCATCAGGATCCAGGGCATCTCCCGCGGCTTGAACTCGCCGGTGAACCAGCGCCGGACCAGTTCCACCTTCTGCGGGCTGTAGCCGCGCTTGGCGAGCAGGTCTGCCGCGTTCTGCCGCGACCAGCGGCTGTCGGCGCCGGTGTCGAGCAGCACGAGATGCGACAGGCGGCCCGGGTACCGCAGCGCGTACTCCAGCGCTACATGCCCGCCGAACGAGTGGCCCAGCACCGCCCACCGCTCGAAGCCAAACCTCTCGTGCAGCGCGTCGGCGTCGGCGGTCAAGTTCTCCCACGTCATCGACGAAACGGGAGGGCCTTCCGACCGCCCGTTGCACCGGTGGTCGTAGAAGATCAGGGTGAACCGGTCGGTGCACTGCCGGAACGGCAGCATCGTCCAGTGGTCCGCCCCGGGCCCGCCATGCATGAGCAGCAAGGGGTACCCGTGGCCGGCAACCTCAACGTAGAGGGACACATCCCGGATCGGGATCCTCCCTGGCCCGATCTGCTGATCGTGTGACGTAGTCACCTGTCACCATCTCCGCGTCATCTGGGGTCGATCGGCGTGAGAATGCCGAGCCTGTCCTCGATCGCGGCGGCGGCATCGAGGCACAGGTCCTCCCGGTAGCGCGGCCCGATCACCTGTACCGCCTGAGGGAGGCCATCGCCGATGCCGACGGGAAGCGCCACCGCCGGCAGACCGAGCGCGCTGACGGCGATGGCCATGCGCATCGTGCGGATCGTCTCGGCTACGCGACCGTCGTCGAGATCGGTGCCGACGTAGAAGGCGACGTCGGTGCAGATCGGGGCGACGATCAGCGAGTGCTGTTCCTGGAACTCGCCCCACGCCCGCAACAGTTCATGCCGCGTCATGAAGCTCTGCTCAGCCGTCATTACGTCCGGCTCGCCGGCCACCTCGAAGAACGCCACCAGGAACCGCTTGGTGTCGGCCGGCGCCGCAGGGAACGCGAGCTGCCACCCGGCCCGAATGCCGGGAGTGCTGAGCATGTCCAGCAAGGTCCTCGCCGCCAGGTCGATCGACGGCGGCTCGGCCTCGTCGACGGCGTAGCCGGCGTCCTCGAGCGCCCTGGCCGCCTTCCGAACGCCCTCCTGCACCTGCCTCGCGGTGCCCTGGCCGGCCGGATCGACGACGAGGGCCACCCGGAGGGGCGTGGCGGATTCGGGGCCGCGGAGTGGCGCCGGCACCGACCACGGGTCCTGCCAGGTGGGCCCGGCCAGCACTTCGAAAGCAGCACGGAGGTCGGCGACGCGCCGTGCCAGCGGACCCTGGACGCTCGTCAGCTGGACGCCGATCGGCACGGCCCCCGGGCCGGAGGTGGTCGTGTCCGGGATGCGTCCCAGGGTTGGCTTCAGCGCGCTGACGCCGCAGCACTGGGCGGGGTGGCGCAGCGATCCGAGCCCGTCGTTGCCGAGCCCCAGCGGGCTCATCCCGGTGGCGAGGGCCGCGGCCTCGCCGGCGCTGGAGGCGCCGGCGGTTCGGGACCGGTCCCACGGGTTGACCGTCGGTCCGTAGAGTTCGCTGTCGGTGTGCCAGCGCATCGCGAAGGTGGGAAGGTTGGTGCGGCCGATCGGGATCGCCCCGGCAGCCTTCAAGCGCTCGACGACGGGGGCATCCCGGCTCGGGTACGCGTTCGCCAGCGCCTTGGCTCCGTGGGTGGTCGGGGTACCGGCGAGGTCGACGTTCCCCTTGACCGTGAAAGGGACGCCGTGGA
>DAITAE010000052.1:0-13855 GCA_036824445.1 Streptosporangiaceae bacterium
CGTGACCTGGTCGAGAACTGGGTGGTGTGGCGTGACAGCGGTGACTGGGAGCGCTTCCGGACCGTCTGGCACCCCGATGGCCGGATGATGGCCACCTGGTTCCAGGGGCCGGCCGAGGATTTCATCCGGGTGAGCCGCGAAGGTTTCGCCCGTGGGGTGCGGATCCTGCACTTCCTGGGCGGGACGTCGATCGACCTGGCGGGCGACCGCGCCATCGCGCAGACAAAGATGACGATCTCCCAGCGCGCTGTCGTCCAGGACGTGCTGTGCGACGTGGTGTGCACCGGGCGCTTCTATGACTTCCTGGAACGCCGTGACGAGCGTTGGGGGATCGTGCTGCGCCAGCCGATCTACGAGAAGGACCGGATGGATCCCGTCGACCCGGCCGCTCGGCTCAAGCTCTCCCCCGCGACGCTCCAGCGGTTCCCGGAAGGTTACCGCCACCTCGCCTACCTGCAGGCCGGCCTGGGCTACGACGTCAAGCCCGACATGCCCGGTCTGGCCGGACCCGAGGTCGACGCCCTCTACCAGCGGGGAAGCCGGTGGCTGGCTGGCGGCCCGTGTGACTGACACCGCGGGGCCGGGCGGCGCTGGAACGGTTCAGTCGGCCAGCGCCTGGTAGACGAGCTGCCGCAGCTGCGGGCGGATCCGGTGGGCGCTGGACGGGAACAGCTGGGTGAAGAACGAGACGGTCAGCTGCTCCTGCGGGTCGATCCAGAACGCGGTGCTGGCGGCGCCGCCCCATGAAAGCTCCCCCGCCGAGCAGACCACCCTGGCCGCGGCCGGGTCGGTGACCACGGCGAACCCGAGGCCGAAGCCGACCCCATGGAACGGGAACTCCGCGTAGAGAGGCCTGCCGAACGTGTGCAGATCGAGACCGCCAGGAAGATGGTTGCGCGCCATGTAGCGGACCGTGCGGGGGCTCAGCAGCCGGGTGCCGTCCAGCTCCCCCGCCGGGCTGTCCGCGCGGTGCAGCAGCATCTGGGTGAACCGGTGATAGTCGGCCGCCGTCGACACCAGGCCCGCGCCTCCGCTGAGCATCGCCGGCCGCTCCCGTGCCGCATTGCCCAGGGCGTCCATCCTGACCGCCGTCCCGTCCGCGCCCGGCGTGTACAGGGCCGCCAGCCGCCCCACGTCGCCGTCGCCCACCCAGAACGAGGTATCTGACATGCCCAGTGGGCGCAGGATCCTGGCCGCGAGGAACTCGTCGAATCTCTGCCCGGAGACGACCTCGACGATCCGGCCGAGGATATCGGTGGCCACCGAATAGTTCCACTCCGATCCCGGATCGAACAGCAGCGGCATGCCAGCCCAGATGTCACAGGCCTGCGCCAGGTCCAACGCGGGAGGCGTCGCCCACTCGAACCCGGCGGCCCGGTACATGGCATCCACCGGGTGCACCCGGTGGAACCCGTAAGTCAGGCCCGCCGTGTGGGTCAGCAGATGCCAGACCCGTACCGGAACCGTGACCGGGCGCAGGTCCGGGCCGCCCGTGTGCACACGGGCGTGGGCGAACGACGGGATGAAGGCGCTCACCGGGTCGGTGAGCTCGAGCGCACCCTCCTCATACAGCATCATCGCGGCGACCGACGTGACCGGCTTGGTCATCGAATAGATCCGCCACAACGTATCCGGCTCCACCTCCAGCCCGGCCTCGATATCGCGGGACCCGCAGCGGGAGACGTGGGCCAGCCGGCCGTACCTGCTCACCGTGATCAGCCAGCCGGGCAGGCGGCCGTCATCCACATAACGGGCGAAATGGCGGTCGAGCCGCTCCAGCCGGGCCCGGTCCAGGCCCACCTCGGCCGCATCCACCTCCGGCTTGAGCACGGTCATCGCGCCACCTTCCCGGACGTCCGGCCGGCCTCAGCGCCCCGCCCGCACCCGGCCGCTCAAGCCGATTCTGCGAAACGGGTTGCCCGCGGTCCAGCCCGGCACCGGGCAGCGGGCCGGGAGCGGCGGGAACGGGCGGACCGGCAAGGATCAGAGTCCGGTCAGCGCGCTTTCAGTTTTCTCTCAGGTCCGCGGGCGACCATCGGGGAACACGACCGACGCGTAGCGAGGGAGCCCGATCCAGTGAGCACAATCCACGACGATCCGCCCACCCCGGCGGGACCAGGGCAGCCACCACCGCCAGCGCCCTGGTTTGGACCGGGCGGCCCCGCCGGTCCCGGCGGCCCGGCCGGCTATGGAGGCGGCGAGGGCCCGGGCAAGCCGACCCGGCGCTTCCGCCGCGGCCTCCTGGCACTAGGCGTCGCGGGCGCCGTCGGCCTCGCCACCTTCTGGGGCCTGTCCGCGGCCGGCGTCACGTCCGGAACCAAGGTGCTCACCACGTCGGAGGTCGCCGCGCAGACCAACCCCGGTCTTGTCGACATCTACACCACGCTCGGATTCCAGCACGCGCAGGCGGCGGGCACCGGGATGGTGGTGTCGTCGTCGGGCGAGGTGCTGACCAACAACCACGTGATCAACGGCGCCACGTCGATCAAGGCCCGGGACGTCGGCAACGGCCGCACGTACCAGGCCAAGGTCGTGGGCTATGACCACAGTCGCGACATCGCCGTTCTCCAGTTGCAGGGCGCATCCGGCCTCGAGACGGTGGCCCTGGGCGACTCCGCCAGCGCCTCCGTGGGCCAGAAGGTGGTGGCCCTGGGCAACGCGCTCGGCAAGGGCGGCACCCCATCGGTCGCCACCGGCCACATCGCTGGCCTTGGCGCGTCGATCACCGCCTCGGACGCAGCGGCGGGCACCTCCGAACGGCTGAGCGGGCTCATCCATCACAACGCGGGCATCCAGCCGGGTGACTCGGGCGGCCCGCTCGTCAACACCGCCGGTCAGGTCATCGGCGTCAACACCGCGGCCTCGCAGGGCGTGCAGTTCCGGGGTCAGCAGACCCAGGCCTTCGCGATTCCGATCAACGAGGCGGTCTCCCTCGCCAGCCAGATCGAGGCCGGCCAAGGCTCCGCCAGCGTGCACATCGGCCCGACGGCCTTTCTGGGCGTGGAGATCATGTCCTCTGACAGCGCCGCGGCCAACGGCGTGCAGACCGGCGCCGGCGCCACCATCGCCGGGGCGGTCCCGGGCGCCCCGGCTGACCGGGCTGGCCTCACCCAGGGCGATGTGATCGTCTCGGTGGACGGGAATCACATCTCGTCGCCGGAAGCGCTCCAGTCGGCGCTGGGCCGGCACCACCCGGGCGACAGGGTCACGATCGGCTGGGCGGACGCGGTCGGCCAGACCCAGTCCGCGACCGTGGTCCTCGCCACCGGCCCGGCCGCCTGATCAGCATCACCTGAGAAGCGCGCCCCGCTGGCGGATGCCCCGGCGCCGCCAGCGGGCCACCGCGCGCAGAGTCACCTGCCCAGGTGCCTGCCGGCCCCGACCTGGTACGCCTCCGCCAGCCAGGCCGCGAACTCCTCGTCCACGTCCGTGGGCGAGGTAAGCCGGAAAGCGTGCACCACGTTGCGCGGCGAGTACGTATCGACCCGCAGGAAGCGCGGGCTGTCAATACGCCGCGCGAGGACAAGATGCCCGCCCAGCCAGTGGCGGCGCGGCATGAAGGCGGCGAAGCTCATCCGCGCATGCAGCGCGATACGGGTCTTCTCCGGCAGCACCGTGACCGGCCCCAGGCCGGAAACCACCGCCAGGACACGGTCGAACGTCGCCCGCACCGCGGGCGACGTTCGGGCGAAATGCCGGTCCAGGTCGCCAAGCGGAGCGCAGGTGTGCGTCTGGTTGCGGTTGGCGAAGGTCCGCCCGCACCTGGGACAGGCCCACATCGGCCTCACCGGGAAACCATAATCGCCGCCGCGCCCTCAGTCATTCGTCCACGGCTACCGGCCAGGCGCCGCCCGCGTCGGGGAGGCGCGCGCTACGGTGGCACAGGCGGGCGGTCCGCCGGCAGCGGCAGCCGGCAGCGGCAGTGGCAGCCGGCCGTTCTCCAGGGAGGCGGATCGTGGCCCGGGCCCATGAGGCGCAAACATGAGGCCCTCCGAGCAGCGTCAGCTGGCCAGCATCCGGGCCGAGCTCAGCCGGCTCATCCGCTACGACGATGAGTCGATCGTGCACGACACATGGGCCAGGCAGCGCTACGACTGTGGCTGCTTTCCCGGCCTCATGGCCGCCCGCGGAGCGACTGTCGCGGCGGCGTGGCACGAGGCAGGCCATGCGGTGGCCGCGCTGGACGTAGGGGCGCACTTCAGCTCGGCCAGCATTCATCACGGCTGCACTGCCGAGGGCCGGGTGCATGGCATCAGCGGGGCCGGCGATCTGGCGTTCGTCATCGACGCGGCCGGCCAGATCGCCGAACGGCTGATGCGCTGGACCATGCTCGAGCGCGACGACGACCTGCGCGCATGGCTGGCCACGTGGAGGGGAGACGGCGGCGACGCCAGGCGCTTTCGCCGGGCGCTCGGCCCGCGATTCGGCGGCGACGAACTGCGCGCATGGCGCTACAGCGAGCAAAGGCTGGTCCCACTGCGGCTGAGGATCGCCCGCGTAGCCCGGGCACTGCTCGTCCACCCTCGGTACCTGCCCTACAACGTGGTGCTCGCGATCGCCGCTCACGACCCCGCCCAGCGCCGCGGCCCGTGATCCACACCGGCGCGCCAGCCCGGGCCGTCGCCTCCGGCCTCGCGAGTAGGCAGCCGGGAGCCGGGCGCGGTACTGTACCCGTGCCCCGGCGCTGGCCGGGGCGGCGCAGGAGCAGCGAAGCCGGTGAGATGCCGGCGCTGTCCCGCAACGGTGATGCCCGACCAGGGGATGAGCCCGGACGCCTGCCCTGCGCCGGCGAGACCTGTCCTCGGAGGAAGGGCGGTTCGCCGGCTGCCTTCGTCGGGCGTGGCAGCGGGCGCGGCCCCCCTCCCCGGCCCGGCGGAGGATGCGGAGGCGATGGAAGATCCTCAGCTGCTGTCGCGCCATGAGGATGGCGCCGAGCTTGCCATGGCGCTCTGGCGCTTCGGCTCCCCGCTGCTGGCGCTGTCATCGGCTCCGTACGGCGGCGGCTGGGGCGAGCGCCAGTGGATCCTGGCCGCCCAGGTCGCAGACGGTTACAGCCGGGCAGACCCCGCCGGTCACCTGGCCGGGCTGGCCCGCGGCCTGGAACTTGACGGGCCCGGGATCGGCATGCTGACCGCCGTTGACGTGCGCCTGGTCAGCACCGGCCGCGAGGACGGTGTGGCGGCCGCGGCCACCGTGGGGCTCAGCCATCCGAGCTGGGCCGCTGCCGCGGAAACGGAGACCACGCCCACGGTAACCGGCACGGTGAACATCGTCGCCGTGCTGAGCCGCCGCCTGTCCCGGGCTGCGCTCGTCAATGCGGTCATGACGGTCACCGAGGCCAAGTCCCAGGCGCTGTGGGAGGCCGGCGTCGCGGCGACCGGTACCCCCTCGGACGCGGTGGCCGTCCTATGCCCGCCGTCCGGGCCCGCCGAAACGTTCGGCGGCCCCCGCTCGCGGTGGGGATCCCGGCTGGCCAGGGCGGTGCACCGCGCCGTCCTTGACGGCAGCCGCCGGGCGGAGGCCAGATGATCACCCTCGTGCTGGGCGGGGCCCGGTCGGGCAAGTCCGAGGTGGCTGAGCGCATCGCCGTGCGCCTGCCGGCGCCCATTACCTACCTGGCGACGCTGGTACCCGGCAACGATCCCGACCTGGCCGCGCGGATCGACGCTCATCGCGCCCGCCGCCCGGCCGGATGGCGCACGATCGAGGCCGGTGCCGAGCTGCCCGCCCTGCTGCGCTCGGTTCCGGGCCCGGTACTGCTCGACGGGCTCGGGCCGTGGGTTGCGGCGAGCCCGGGCATGATCGTGGATACCGCGGCGTTCCGTGCCACGCTGGCCGGGCGGGGCGCCGATACCGTCGTGGTGTCCGAGGAATGTGGGCTCGGGGTGCACCCCGCGACCGAGGACGGCCGCCGCTTTCGTGATGCGCTCGGCGAGCTCAATCAGTCGGTCGCCGCCGTGGCCGATGAGGTCCTGCTCGTCGTGGCCGGCCGGACGTTGCGGCTCGATCCCCCCGGGACGCGCTGATGCGCCGTGCCCTGTCCTTCCTCACCCCCTTCGGCGGCGCGGCCGAGCCGGCGCCGTCGGCGCTGGCCTGGTTCCCCGCCGTCGGAGCGCTCATCGGGCTGGGTGTCGGCTCCGTCTGGTGGGCGGCGCGGCAGGCGTGGCCCTCCCCCGCCGCCGCGGCGATCGCCCTGATCGCCGACGCGGCGCTGACCGGGATGCTGCACCTCGATGGGCTCGCCGACGCCGCCGACGGCCTGCTGCCCCCGCTGCCGCGGGCCCGCCGGCTCGAGGTCATGGCCGACCCGCGCCTTGGCGCCTTCGGCGCGGCGGGCCTGGCCACCGTCCTGCTCGCCCGTTTCGGCGCGCTCGCGTCCATGATGCCCAGCGCGCTCGCGATGGCCGGGCTATGGTCCGGATCCCGCACCGCGATGGCGGTCACGGCGCGCGCAGTCCCCTATGCCCGCCCGGGCGGCCTGGCGAGCGCGTTCCGCGGCCCGCCAGCAGCCGGCGTGGCGCGGACGCGGCCGGCGGCCATCCTCGCGAGCCCGGTCTTTCTCGGGCTGGCCGGCGGGCTGCTCGCCGCGGGCCTGGCCTTCGCCGGCCGCGGCGCACACGGCCTGGCCGCCGTGGGCGCCGAGGCGGTCGGCGCGGGCGCCGTCGTGCTCCTGGCGTGGCGGCGGCTCGGGGGTTTCACCGGCGACGTGCTTGGCGCCGCCGCGGTCGTCGGCGAGACCGCCGGCCTGCTCACGCTGGCCGGGCGATGGTGAGGCATCGCGCCGGGCCGGCGTGGCCTGCCGCGGCCGCGCTCGGGGTGCTGCTCGACCGGGCCCTCGGCGAACCGCCTGAACGGGTGCACCCGGTCGGCTGGTTCGGGCGGGCCATGGTGCTCGCCGAGCGCGGCGATTACCGGGACTCACGCGCCGCCGGGACCCGGCACGCGATCCTCGGGGTGCTCGCCGGTGCGGGGGCAGGCGCGTTGCTGCGCTCGGCCGTGCTGAGCACCTGGCTGGCCGTCGCGGGCCGTTCCCTGGGCGAGGCGGCTCTCACGGTCGCCCGGGCGCTGGACCTGGGCGACCTCGAAACCGCCCGGGCGGCGCTGCCAGCGCTGGCGGGCAGGGACCCCGCCGGGCTGGACGAGCGCGAGATAGCCCGGGCCGTCGTCGAGTCGGTCGCGGAGAACACCGTCGACGCGGTGGTCGCGCCCGCCTTCTGGGCGGCAATCTGCGGGGCACCCGGCGCCCTCGGCTACCGGGCGGTGAACACGCTCGACGCCATGGTCGGGCACCGCAGCGCGAGGTACCGCGCGTACGGCTGGGCGAGCGCCCGGCTGGATGACGCCGCGGGCTACCTGCCCGCCAGGCTGACCGCGGTCCTGGTGGCCGGCGTGCGCCCCGGACGTGCCGCCGCCATCTGGCGGGCCGTGCGCAGCCAGGCGCCCGCCCATCCCTCGCCGAACGCGGGAGTCGCGGAGGCGGCCTTCGCCGCCGCGCTTGGCCTGCGCCTGGGCGGCTGCAACCGGTACGGCGACCGGGTCGAGCAGCGGCCATGGCTGGGGCAGGGACGGCCCGCCGCCAGATCGGACATTCAGCCGGCGGTACGCCTGTCCAGTGACGTCAGCTGGCTGCTGTCCGCCGTCCTCGCCGCGGCCGGGCTCCTGGGCCGCCGCGGGCGGCTGCCGCCCATCCCGCGGATCCCGGTGCCCGGCGCGGCCCGGCGTGCCCGGCCGGATGAGGCTTTTACGCAAAGGAACCGGAGGTAGCGCGATGAACGAGCGCAGTTTTGTCCGGGCGGCACGAACCGTCACCCCGGTGGACATGGCGGCTGCCCAGGCGGCCGCGGTCCTTCACAGCCAGCTCACCAAGCCGGCCGGGGCGCTTGGCCGGCTGGAAAAGGTCGGCGTCCAGCTGGCCGCGATCGCGGGCTGCTGCCCGCCGCCCATCCCCGAGCCCGTGACCGTCGCGGTGTTCGCCGCCGACCATGGCGTGGTCGCCGAGGGCGTCACGGCCTGGCCCCAGGAGGTCACCGCACAGATGGTGGCCAACTTCTGCACGGGCGGGGCAGCCATCAATGTGCTGGCCCGGCACGCCGGGGCCGAGGTCGTCGTGGTCGACGTCGGCGTCGCGACGCCCATCGGCGCGGATACGCCCGGCCTGCTGCGGCGCACGGTGCGCCCGGGCACCGGCAACATCGCCGTCGAGGCGGCGATGACGCCCGTACAGGCCCGGACCGCGCTCGACGTGGGCGCCGATATCGCCGTCCAGGCGGCGGGCCGGGGCACGCGGATGCTGGTCACCGGCGACATGGGCATCGGCAACACCACCGCGTCGGCGGCGGTCATCGCCGCCATCACCGGCCTGCCGGCGACCGCGGTCACCGGCCGCGGAGCGGGCGCCGACGATGCGGTCCTGGCGCGGAAGGTGCAGGTCGTGGAGCGAGCGCGGCGGCGGATCCCCGCCGGGGCGGATCCTCTGCTCATCCTCGCCGAACTGAGCGGGCTGGAGATCGCGGCGCTGGCCGGCTTCATCGTCGGCGCCGCAGCGAGCCGCCTGCCGGTCGTGGTCGACGGCGTCATCGCGGCCGCGGCGGCCCTGGCCGCTGCCGCTCTCGTCCCCGACGTGGTGGGGTATCTCATCAGCGGGCACCGTTCCGCCGAGCCCGGGGCGGCAGCCGCCCTCGCTCACCTGGGTCTCGAGCCGATGCTCGACCTGGAGATGCGGCTTGGCGAGGGCAGCGGCGCCACGCTCGCGGTGCCGCTCGTGCAGGCGGCGGGGAAGGTTCTCGCCGAGATGGCCACCTTCGACGCCGCCGGAGTCATCGGCAAGCAGCCGCCGGGCTGACCCGGCTGGTGGCGCCGGGACGGTCACTCACGGCACAGGGTCGGCGGCAGCCGTGTGCGCCTGCCCGGGCCAGAACGGCCACTCCTCGAACCAGTCGCAGCGCGCGTCGTCAGCGAAGCGAAGAACCCACAGGTCGCGGTACTCCTGGTGGACCGGGTCCCCGTAGCCGACCTCCACCCGTACCACCGCCGTATCGCCGTCGGCGGCGATGACGTCGCTGGTCATGTGGAACACCTCATCAGGGCCGTCGCGTTCCGCCTCCCACATGGCGGCGATCGCGGGCAGGCCGGTGATGGGCTCCTCATAGGGGCTCTGCCGGTAGGTGGCGTCCTGGGTGAAGATCCCGGCGAGCGCGCCGGTCCCGGGCGCCCGCCAGGCACGCTCGTAGGCCGCGACCCAGTCCGACACCTGCTCCCTGTTCACGCCTGGCGGCCGAACATGGCCAGCAGCCTGGTCTGCGCATCGGCGCCGTCCGGGACCGGCGGCCGCTCGGCGATCGCACCGGCGCTGCGGTATGCGTCCTCCATCGCCGCGAACCAGGTCGTGCACGCTTCCACCAGCTCGGCGTCGAGCCGCTCGTCCGCGCCGATCGCCCGGGCCAGGTCCCAGGCGTGGATCAGGTGGTCGGCGAACAACTGCATGGCGTATTCCCGCCCCGGGAAGTCGCCGAACGACAGGTGAACGGTGCGGTCCATGGCACCGGGTTCGGCGGCCGCCGTCAGGGCCTCGCCGGATGCCGTCCGCCACGCCCTCTGCGGGTCCGGTCCCAGCACGTCACCGTCGAAACGGTCGCCGACCTCGCTGATCGTGGACCCGGCGAACAGCGGCGGCGCCCACAGGTTCTCGGACAGCACATGGCTCACGAGATCCCGGACGTTCCATTCCGTGTCCGGGGTGCCCGCTCCCCACTGCTCGTCACCGATCTGGCTGACACGGGCGCCGAACTCCTCGCTCGCACGCCGCAGTATCGCCGGTACGTCCACGTTTCCTCCCCTTGCTCACCCCGTGGCCTCTGCCTGGCCGCAGCACCCGCACAGCAGGATTCAGGAGAAACACCCTAATGCCGTCGGCGGCGCGCGGCGCCGGTCGGCCGGTCATCACCCCACAGGCGGCGGCCGGCGGGCGCCGGGAGGCGGATCCGCCGGTCACCGGTAGGTGAGCAGGCGCCGCACCCGGGACAGGGTCTCCCGGAGGTTGGCCTCGGAGGTGGTCTCGTAGGCGTCGCGCGGCGACAGCCAGCGCAGCGGGGCATCGGGCTTTTCCGCCCGTGCCGCGCCAGGCGCCCGGGTGGCGAGGAAGAACCGCAGGTCGGCATGCTCGTGCGCGGGCTCGTCCCCTGCAGCCGGGACCCCGACGATCGCCAGATGCCGCAGCTGCCGGTCCGGCCACGGGGCCAGGTCGGTGAGCCCGGTCTCCTCCCCGGCTTCCCGCAGCGCGATGGCGAGCGGGTCGCTCTCGCCCGGATCGCCGTGCCCGCCAACCTGAAGCCACGCTTGCTGCCGCTCATGCCAGCGCAGCAGCACCTTGCCGCTGTCCGGGTGCACGACCAGCGCCGACGCGGTGAGATGCAGCGGAAGCGAGCGCAGCCACGGGTCGGCCACGGACGTCACCAGGGCGCGTACCTCATCGGTCGCGCGGAGCTCGGCCTCACCCCGCGGGCGGTAACTGCTGAGCAGGGCCCCGGCGTCCACCCAGCGATTGTCCGCCACCGGGCCGGTGCCCGCACCTTGTTTCGCGCTCCGCCGTCGGCGTCGTAGCGTGAGGGCCGTGACCACCGACAACGGATTCGGGCCGGACGAGAGCGCCCTGGATGCCGACAGCCTCCCGGCCATCCCGGTTTCCGCGGGCGCACTCATCTTCGACCGGGCAGGCCGGCTGCTGATCCTGAAGCCCACCTACAAGTCCGGCTGGACGATTCCCGGCGGCGTCATGGAGGCCGACGGGGAGACGCCCTGGGACGCGTGCCGGCGCGAGGTGGCCGAAGAATGCGGCCTCCACATTGGCGAAGGCCACCCGGCCCGGCTGGCCTGCATGGACTTCCGCCGCCCCCGCCCTGGTAAACCGGGCGGCATCCGGTACCTGTTCGACTGCGGCGCGTTCAGCGACGCTAGCCTGGCCGGGATCGTGGTGCAGCCGGAGGAGATCGCCGAGCACCGGTTTGCGGACCTGCGCACGGCCCTGACCATGCTCAGAAAGCCCATCCGGCTGCGGGTGCGGGCGGCGACCCGCCGGCACGGGCTCCAGTATCTCGAGGACGGCCGCCCCGTGCCGGGCGTTGGTGAGCCGCCCGCGCCGCGCTAGCTACCATCCGCCCGCGCCGCGCCAGGCGCGATCGCGCGTCCGGCCCGCTCAGGTCGTCTCGGTCACCTTCGTCAGATGAGCCGGGGCATCGGGGTCGCTGTCCCTGGCCAGCGCCAGCGCGTGGGCCAGCTGCTGGCCGCGCACCACCGCCGTGATCACCTGCACCGGCTCGGCCGCTGCCGGCAGGGCCGGCAGGCTCGCCGTCTCCGCGTGCCTGCCGTCGAGCAGCTGCCGCAGGCCGGCGAGGTCGGCGTCCCCCGGCCCGCCGCCGCTCACCAGCAGTACCGGGGCCCCGGCGTAGACGGCCGCGATGGGGCCGTGGTACAGGTCCGCGGCCGACATGCCCTCGGCCAGGATGCCCGTTGTCTCCGCCACCTTCAGCGCGGTCTCCAGCGCCGCCGCGTAGCCCAGCCCGCGGCCGGCCACCACCAGGCGGTCGATGGTGTGCCAGCGCTCGGCCAGGTCCCGGGCGGGCCGGGGGTCGCCCAGGGTGGCGGCGACCGCGCCCGGCAGGCCGGCCAGCACGTCCGCGATGGCCGGGCCGGTGCCGAGGGCCGCGGCCACGGTGACGAGCACCGCGAACTGGGCGGTCACCGTCTTGGTGGCCGGAACCGCCCGCTCCACGCCGGCGTCGGTCGCGAGCAGCAGGTCAACCGCACCGGCGAGGGCGCTGCGCGGCTCGTTGGTGATGCCGATCACCGTGGCACCCGCGGCCCGCACCGCCTGGCAGGTGCTGATGATCTCCGGCGTGGCACCGGACTGGCTCAGCGCGACCATCAGGTACCCGCGCCAGTCCACCTCGGCGTGGTAACGGGTGTAGAGGCTGGGAGCGGCCAGGCCGGCCGGCCTGGCCGCGCAGAGCTCAGCGAGATACCGGCCGAACACCGCGGCGTTGTCGGACGAGCCGCGGGCGAGGAACACGATCCCGGCGAGCGGGCGGGGCACCACGGCCCGCACCGTGGCCGTGTCCGCCGGTGCCCGGTCCACCAGCCGCGCCAGCACCTCAGGCTGGTCGGCCATCTCGGCCGCCATCAGCCCGCCGCTCATGGCGCGTCGCCAGGGCCTCCGGCCAGGGTGTCGGGACCCCCCGCGTGCTGGGTGCCGGAGTTTCCGGTGGGAACCGCGGTGGTCAGCTGAGCCCAGGCCAGGTTGCTGCCGGCGGCCAGGCAGCCGTCGACCACCGCTTCGGTGCCCAGCGCGCTCACGCGCACCTCCGGCATGACGGGCGCCAGCTGCTGGAGCTCTCGCGTCACCTCGGCCGCGAATCCGGGGGCCTGGCCGATGCCGCCGCCGAGCACGATCAGCCGGGGATCGATGACGGTGACCACGGCGCACAGCAGCCTGGCCACCAGCCGTGCCTCTTCGGCCACCACGGCCGCCGCGCGCGCGTCACCCCTGGCGGCCGCCGTGAAAACCCGCCGGGCCGAGACCTGGCCCCGCATTCCCGCGCGGCGAGCGGCCCGGACCACGGCCGGTGCCGACGCGGACGCCTCCAGCACACCCCGCCGGCGGGCATCCGCCGGATCGGTGCCCTCCCCGCCCGACATCGGCATGTAGGCGATCTCGCCCGCCACGCCGTGCGCACCGCGGACAAGCTGGCCGCCGAGCACAAGGCCCATACCGATGCCGGTGCCCACCGAGACGAACGCGAAGCTGTCTACCTCACGCCCGTGGCCGTGGGCCCGCTCGGCCAGCGCCGCCGCATCCACGTCGTTCTCCACCGCCAGCGAGGGCCCGAACGCCTCGCGGAGCCGCTCGAGCACCGCCGGGCGGTCCCAGCCGGGCAGGCCGCCGGTCAGCGCCATGGCGTTGCGGCCCGGGTCATAGACCCCGGGGCTGCCGATGACCGTCTGGGTGATGCCGCCCCTGGTGAGCCCGGCCCCGGCGCACAGCTCATCCGCCAGCCCGATCAGCTCGCCGACCCGGCCGCGCACGCTTGAGGCCCGCGACCGCGCCGCGGACCGGGCCCGGATGCCGCCCGCCAGGTCGGCCAGCGCCCCGCGCACGTATTGGGCGCCGACGTCGAGGCCGAGTATGAACCCGGCCTCGGGCCGGACCTCGTACAGCAGCGCCGAGCGGCCGGGACGGCCGGTGCGCTGCCCGGCGGTGCGCACCAGGCCAGCGCGCTCCGCGTCGGCGAGCGCGACCGACACCGTGGGCTTCGACAGCCCGGAGATGCGGGCAAGCTCCGCCCGCGAGCACGGGCCCAGATCGCGGATGTGCCCGAGCAAAAGCCGCCCGTTCAGCGCGCGTATCAGCTGGGGGCGAGCAGCCGCCAGCTCACCGCCGTGCGGCCCCCGGACGCCAACGGCGAACTGCTCCGGGGCGCCGGTGCCGGGTGCGGTGCCGCCAGGTACCGTGCTGCCGGGCACCGTGCTGCCGGGCACGCCAGCCGACGTGACCGCCACTCCCACCTCCGTCACGATCCTGCCCAAGCCCCCGTGCCGGCGTACCCATTTCAATTCCGTCACGGGTTATTGTGGGGCTCTGATAGTTAGGATACTGTCCTAACTATCTTGACGGAAGATGACGAAACGGGCAGGTCACCGTGTCCCAGCCTCCGGTAGTTCTCGGGCTCGACTTCGGTGGCACGAAGATCGCCATGATGGTGTGCGAGCCTAGCGGCGAGAGGCTCGCGTCGTCCACCGTTGCCAGCGGCGGCGAGCTCGGGGCCCGGGCCAGCTTCGAGCGTGGCATCCAGGCCGCCCGTGC
>DAITAE010000053.1:0-8770 GCA_036824445.1 Streptosporangiaceae bacterium
GCCAAGATGATCGCCGACGTCATGGGCGCCGAGATCGCCTACCTGCCGAACCCGCGGCGCGAAGCAGAAGAGAACGAGCTGATCGTGCGCAACGACCAGTTCCTGGCGCTGGGCCTGAATCCGACCACCCTGTCTGAGGGCCTGCTGGACGAGGGCAGAGAGGTCGCCGCCCACTACCGCCACCGCGCCGACCCGACCAAGATCATCGCCCGGTCGGTGTGGCAGGCAGGCATGGAGACCTCGCCCGACCTCATGACCGAGGTACCCGAGGAGGCATAAACCGCGGTCCGCAAGGCTGGCGGACGCGTGCGTTTCAGGGAGCCATGACTTCGGCCGACGGCTCACTGTTGCGCTTTATCGTCGCAATAGCGTGCTCGACCAGCGCGATCAGGACGTCCTTGCCGGACGACGTCTGACGCGCGTCGCACAGGACCACCGGGACGTCGGATTCGAGGTCGAGCGCCGACTGGACGGCCTTCGGGTCGTAGCGGCGAGCCCCGTCGAAACAGTTCACCGCGACGACGAACGGGACATGGTGCTTCTCGAAGTAGTCCACGGACGGGAAGCAGTCGGCGAGCCGCCGGGTGTCCGCGAGCACCACGGCGCCAAGCGCGCCGCGCGACAGCTCGTCCCACATGAACCAGAACCGTTCCTGCCCCGGCGTGCCGAACAGGTAGACCACCAGATTGTCGCGGATGGTGATCCGGCCGAAGTCCAGGGCGACCGTGGTCGTGGTCTTGCGCTCCACCCCGTGCAGCGCGTCCACACGCGCGCCCGGCTCGGTCAGTGGTTCCTCAGTGCGCAGCGGGCGGATCTCGGTCACCGAGCCCACCAGGGTGGTCTTGCCTACACCGAACCCTCCGGCGATGAGGATTTTGATGCTGACAGGCACGCCTGCCCGGTCAGAGCCGGCGTAGGCCATCGACAACCTCCTTGAGGATCTTTGGGTCAGGCAGCCTGGCTGGTGGGATGGGGTTGTGAACCGTGATGAGCGACCGCTCCCGGAGGTCGCCAAGGAGGATCTGGACCACGCCCAGGGGAAGGTCGAGGTCCGCCGCCAGGTCGGCCACCGAGATGGGCAGCGCGGACAGCCGGAGCACCGCGCGGTGCTCCGGCTCCAGCCCCACCGGGTCGGGGCTGACCCCCCGGACCGCGATGATCATCGCGATCACGTCCAGTGTTTCCCCGGCCGGCCGGGTCCTGCCGCCGATGAGAGCGTAGGGACGGACCACGGGTCCTGCGTCTTGGTCCAGCCAGCGGTCTTCGGGTGGCGCCATGGCTGCTTATCCGGCCCAGTCCCCGGCCGACGCGGGCCGGGGGTTGACGTACAGGTGCGGGCCGACGCGCTTGACGAGGATCGCCATCTCGTAGGCGATCAGGCCCACGTCCGCCGTGGCCGGGCTGAGCACGGCCAGGCAGCTGCCCTCGCCCGCGGCGGTCACGAACAGGAATATGTTGTCCATCTCGACGATGGTCTGGCGGATCCGCCCGCCGCCGAAGTGCTGCCCGGCGCCGCGCGCGAGGCTCTGGAAGCCGGCCGCCACGGCGGACAGGTGCTCGGCATCCTCGCGGGTGAAGCCGCGCGAGGCCCCGATGGCGAGGCCATCGCGGGAGAGGATCAGCGCCTTGTCGATCTGGGCGACCCGGGTGACGAGGTCATCAAGCAGCCAGCTCAGGTCGGCGTCTGAACCGTTGTCTGAACCTGCGAGCCGCTCGGCTTCAACCACGTCATTTCCTCTGGTCAGTCTTTGCTACGGTGCGTCCCGCCGCCCGCGCCGCCGCCGTCGGTCCGGGCGGCCGTGGAGTCAGCGTCGATGATCTCGTCCGTGGTCTGCCCGGCGCCCGCGGGTGGCTCGGTGCCCGCGGGCGCGGCACCGGCGTCCATGTCTTCCATGGCATCCGCGCCGCCGGGGGCACCGGATCCCGCCTCCGGCTCGGGTGTATGTTCCCCGTTGCCCCCGGAGGGGTCGAAGACGGACCGGCCGCGCTCCCAGCCGCGCTGGATGGCCGACATGGTGACCCGGGTCTCCTCCGGCGACCGGTCGGCGGAGGGCTCGGACTGAGCCCACTCGGACGGCGACGGATCGGACAGCACCCCGAGGTCCGCGGCGGGGGCGGGGCGGGGAGGGGTCTCGCGAAGCTGCGGTGCCAGGCTCGCCTGGCGGACCCGCCGTGGCAGCCCGGACGCATCCCGGGGTGTCCCGGGCGCGCCTTCGGCGGTTGCCGGCATGGCGCTGCCGGGCCCGTTGCCTCCAGCCGGGCGCCAGGGGGAGAACTCGTCCGGGCGGGCCAGGGTTTCCTCGTCTGGATGTCCCAGCGGCCGGTAATCGGTGTCCTCACGGGAGCCGGCCGGGCTGGCCGACGGCCAGTCGATCGCTGGTCCCCACTCCCCGCGCAGGCCCGAGCTGACCGGAACGGGGGGAGCGGGTGTGCTGGACAGCCCGTCATCGGGACCGTCCGTCTCGTGCCCGCTCCCGATGGCATGCCGGGCCCTTGCCTGGGTGCCGCTCCCGACCGGGAGAGGCGTGGTGTCCTTGGCCGAAGCCCCTTCGGGGATGACCAGCGCGCGCGGGATCAGCACGATGGCGGTCGTCCCGCCGTACGGCGAGGGGCGCAGCGAGATCCGGATGTTCTGCCGCTTGGCGAGCTGGCCGGCGACGAAGAGGCCGAGCTGGTCGCTGCCGGAGAGGTCGAACGCCGGCGGGTTCTCCAGCTGGGCGTTGACCTCATCCCGGTGTGCGGTGCTCATGCCGAGACCGCGGTCCTCGATCTCCACCGCGAAGCCCTGGCCCACGATGCTGCCGGTGATCGACACCGGTGTCTGCGGGGGTGAGTAGATCGTCGCGTTCTCGGCGAGCTCAGCGATCATGTGGATGACGTCGCCGACCGCGGGCCCGGCGAGCGAGGCGTCGGTGGTCGCCGTGACCTTGATCCGGGTGTAGTCCTCCACCTCCGCGACCGCGGCGCGGAGCACGTCCACCAGGGGCACCGGGTGGCGCCAGCCGCGGGCGGGTGCCTCACCGGACAAGATGATGAGGCTCTCGGCGTGCCGGCGCATGCGGGTCGCGAGATGGTCCACGCGGAAGAGGTCGTCAAGCTCCTGCGGGTCGGAGGCCCGCCGCTCCATGGCGTCGAGCAGCGTGAGCTGCCGGTGGAGCAGCGACTGGCTGCGGCGTGCCAGGTTGCGGAAGATATGGCTGATGCCCTGCCGGAGCCGCGCCTGTCCCACCGCGGCCTCGACGGCGGTCTGCTGCACCCTGCCAAAGGCCTCGTCGACCTGCTGGACCTCGTCGGAGGTGGCGCTGACATGCAGTGGCTGCGGGGACACGTCCACTTCCTCGCCCGCGGCGAGCCGGCGCACGACCTCGGGCAGGCGCTCGTTGGACAGTTCCAGCGCGGACTGGCGGAGCGCGGACAGCTCGCGCACCATGCGGCGCCCGATCAACAGGGACAGGATGATGGAGACGACGATCGCGATCAGGCCCAGGCCACCGACCAGGAACAGCCTGACGTAGGTGGCGCGGGAGTCGGCGTCGGCCTGGCTCGCGATCGCGTCCGCCGCCTGGTTGCCGGCCGTCGTGAGGCCGGAGCCGACCGCCCCGACCGCCTGCTGCCACGCGACCGGCGAGACCGGCGGCACGCTTCCCGGCCGGGTGCTGCTGATCACGGTGTCCTCCAGCGCCGTGAGCGCCGTGAGGGCCCGCGGGCTGACACCGCGGAGGTAGTACACGCGGTAGCGGGGGTCGAGGTCGGGCAGCGTCAGGTTGTAGAAGGACCGGCGGGACCCGACGAGCTGGGTGAACTGCTGGAGCTGCGCACGGGGGAACTTGCCGCTGCTGACGGCCGCGGTCAGCAGCGTATTCTCCTGCGAGAGCATGTCGCCGGACTGGCCCATCCGCACGAACGCCTGCCCCTGGGAGACCACCTGCGCTGTGCTCTGCTGGCGGACCGCCGAGTTCAGGGCTTCGTAGGCGCTCTGAATGACGGCGTTGTACTCGGCGAAGGCACGCGAGCTGGGGATGATCTGGGCGGAGACCTGCGCGCGCAGGCTGGGCAGGCCGGCGGCGGCCCGGAGGAGAGCGGCGATGTCACGCTTTTCCGTTGGCGACGCGTTGTCCAGAACCGAGCTGGAGGTGAGGGCGGTCCGCAGGCCCGCGGTCGCCGCGTTCGTCTTCGTCTCCTGAAGCTCCAGCTTGGCGAGGTTGGCGCCGCTGGGCGCGGACATGTACACGATCGCCAGCATGCGCTCGATGCCCACCTGGGCCAGGAACGCGCCCGCGGGATCGCCAAGAGTGCTCTTCACCGTGTTGGCCCTGGCCAGGCTGACCGCGTCCTTGGCTGTGATGCCCACAGCGAACGCGTAGATCCCGATCAGGGAAAGCACGGGGACGAGTACGAGCAGAAGGATCCTCGTGCGGACGGACCGCAGACGCCATCTCATTTACTCGGCCTCGGGTGTGATGGAGACGGGCAACGACTTTGCTACGAAGGAGATTCGCATATCCCCCCGGAGCAGCGAGCGTAGCAGGATAGGGCCATCAGCACGGGGGGTTCCGGTAATCCGAATAGCATTATGATCGTTTTGCCGGGTTCATACCTTATGCCGAATGCAAATAGGGGCAGGCCGCCCCCGGGCGGATCGGCCCGGGGAGGTTAGCGTTGGCCATGCGTGCGTGGGTGGTTCATAAGCCGGGGCCGGTGGCGCCGGCCGCCACCGGGCCGCTCCGGCTGACCGAACGCGACGTCCCCGAGCCCGGTCCCGGTGAGTTGCTGGTGCGGGTCCGGGCCTGCGGCGTCTGCCGAACCGACCTGCACCTGGCCGAAGGCGACCTGCCGCCGCGCGCGCCCGACATGACCCCCGGCCACGAGGTCGTCGGCGAGGTGGTGGCGACCGGCCCGGCTGTGCCCGGCAGCCTGGCGCGGCGTGGAGTGACCCGATTCTCCCCCGGTGACCGGGTTGGCGCCGCGTGGCTGGCGGGGACCGACGGCACCTGTGAGTACTGCCGCCACGGCAAGGAGAACCTCTGCCCGGCCTCGGTCTACACCGGCTGGGACATCCACGGCGGGTACGCGGAGTACCTCACGGTCGCGGACGCGTACGTGCACCCCCTGCCGGAGGGATTCTCCGACGCCGAACTCGCCCCGCTCCTGTGCGCCGGGATCATCGGCTACCGGGCCCTGCTGCGCGCGGAGATCCCACCGGGCGGGACGCTGGGCATCTGGGGTTTCGGCGGGTCGGCGCACCTGGCGGCGCAGGTAGCGATGGCGCAGGGTGCCGAGGTCCACGTGTTCACCCGGGCTCCCGCCGCCCGTGACCTGGCGCTGAGCCTGGGGGTGGCGTCCGCGCAGGACTCCTACGATCCGGCCCCGGCGCCGCTCGACTCGGCGATCATCTTTGCCCCGGTCGGCGACCTGGTACCACCGGCGCTAGCCGCGCTCGGCCGTGGCGGCACACTGGCCATCGCCGGCATCTACCTCACCGATATCCCGTCACTGAACTACGACCGGCACCTGTTCCAGGAGCGCAATCTGCGCAGCGTGACGTCCAACACCAGGGGCGACGCGACCGACTTCCTCACCCTGGCCCAGCGCCTGCGGATCAAGGTCACCACCACCGGCTACTCCTTCGATCAGGCTGACCAGGCACTGGCCGACCTGGCCGCCGACCGGGTGCACGGCGCCGCCGTTTTGTCGCTATAGGCCGTTCCGCCGGTAAAAGACAATCGCCGCCATGCTTTGCCGGCCGCGGGAACCGGCTGAATGCGGGCGGCGGGCCGCTGCGTAGGCTGGGCCGGTGACCAGCCGCCTCGACGCCGCCCGGGCGCTGCTCGGCCACAGCCCGCTCGTGGACGGCCACAACGACCTCGCCTGGGAGCTGCGCGAGGCGGGCAGCCAGGATCTCGGCACGACGGATCTGGCCCGCCCCGTCGGTTTCACCCACACCGACCTGCCCCGCCTGGCGGAGGGCAGGGTCGGGGCGCAGTTCTGGTCGGTGTACGTGCCGGTGTCCCTGGCCGGGGAGGCGGCCGTGGCCACCACCCTGGAGCAGATCGACTTCGTCCGCCGTATGGTCGGCCGCTACCCGGACCGGCTGGAACTGGCGCTGACCGCAGCCGACGTCGAGCGGATCTTCGCCGCGGGCAAGATCGCTTCGCTGATCGGCGCCGAGGGCGGGCACAGCATCGCCTGCTCGCTGGGCGTGCTGCGGGTACTCCACGGGCTCGGGGTCCGGTACCTGACCCTCACCCATAACGCCAACGTGCCCTGGGCGGACTCGGCGACCGACGCCCCCGCCGCCGGCGGGCTGACCGCGTTCGGCCGCCAGGTGGTGGCCGAGATGCAGCGTCTCGGGATGCTGGTCGACCTGTCCCACACCTCGCCGCGGACCATGCGCGACGCCTTCGACGTGGCCGAGGCGCCGGTTATCTACTCCCACTCCAGCGCGCTGGCGCTGTGCGATCATCCGCGCAACGTGCCGGACGACATGCTCGCCCGGCTGCCGGGCAACAACGGCGTGTGCATGGTCACGTTCGTGCCCGCGTTCGTCTCGCAGCCGTGCCGCGACTGGGAGCAGGCGCTGGCGGCCGAGCTGGCGCGGCGCGGGATGGACCCCTGGGACCGGGCGAGCCGGGCAGCGGTGCGCCGGGAGTACGCGCGCGGCAACCCCCCGCCCCGGGCCACGCTGGCGCAGGTCGCCGACCACGTCGAGCACGTGCGCGAGGTGGCGGGGGTGGATCACGTCGGCCTCGGCGGCGACTTCGATGGCACCGACGACGTCCCCGACGGCCTGGCCGACGTTTCGTGCTACCCGGCGCTCGTCGCGGAACTGCTCGGCCGCGGCTGGAGCGAGCAGGATTGCGCGCGGCTGGCCGGCGGCAACATCCTGCGGGCGATGCGGGAGGCCGAGGCCGCCGCGGCGGCGATCTCCGCCCGGCGGAGCCCGTCGCTGGCGCGCGTCGAGGACGCCGGCGTTCCCGCTCCCAGCTCCGGCGCCGCCCCGGGCCCTTCTAGCTGAACGGCTGTGCGGGCGCTATTGCAGCTCCCCGTCCACGAAGAGGTCTACCTTCTCGGTGTAGAAGCAGGCCAGCCCGGCGATCTTCTGGCTCTCCGGCAGTGGGAAACGGTACGTCCACACGATGTCGCGGTGCTCGGCCCGCCCGGTGTCCACGGACCAGTAGCTTGCGGTGCCCTTGTACGGGCAGTGCGTCTCGCTGTCCGATGGCCGCAGCAGGTCCATCCGCACGTCGGTGAGGGGCAGGTAGTAGCGGGGCGGCAGCCCGGTCTCGAAGAGGATCCGGGGGCGCCGGGAGTCGGCGACGGTGATCCCGTCGAGCTCCACCCGGACGTGCCGGGAGCTGGCCAGGATGTCCACCCGGGTGTACGGGTCGCGCGGGTGGGTGTAGACCGGCTCGTCCTCCTCGAACCACTCGCTCATCGAGCTCCAGTCCAGCCGGACCAGGTCCCGCAGCTCCGCCAGCGGGGACTCGGGATACTGCAGCGCAGCCGCCGGGGCGGTCGCGCTGGCCGTCTTGACGTCGAAGACCTGCGCGTCGCCGCGGCTGGGGGAGTGCTCGGTCCGTCCCACCGGGACCAGCTCGGCCCGGATATCGGCCGCCGGCAGGTAGTAGACCGGGTAATGCGGTCCCTCCCAGACGAGGACCGGGTGGATGGTGTCGGCGACTAGCTGGCCGGCCAGATAGGTACGCACTCGTTTGCGGCCCGGCTCGATCTTTATGCCACGCGCTGTCTGGGCCATTCCGATCTCCTATCGTGACCGGCCGGGGACGGCGCTACTTTGCCCGGCCCAGTAGCGTCAATGTATGCGACTTGGGGTTCTGGACGTCGGGTCCAACACCGTTCACTTCCTGGTGGTGGACGCCCATCAGGGCGGGCGCCCGCTGCCCGTGTTCTCCCACAAGGCAGAGCTCCACCTCGGGGACAGCCTCGAGAACGGGAAGCTGTCCCGCAGCGTTGCCGTGCGGCTGCGCGGTTTCGTGGCGGAGGCGCTGCAGATTGCCGAGGACAAGGGCGTGGAGGAGCTGCTCGCCTTTGCCACCTCGGCGGTCCGTGACGCGTCCAACGGGGACAACGTCATCGCCTCGGTCAAGTCCGCCACCGGCGTCGACATCACGGTGCTGCCGGGGCCGGAAGAAGCGCGGCTGACGTTCCTGGCGGTGCGCCGCTGGTTCGGCTGGTCATCGGGGAAGGTCCTGATGCTCGACATCGGCGGCGGCTCGCTGGAGATCGCGGCGGGCATCGATGAGGTGCCCGACGTGACGATCTCGCTCCCGCTCGGTGCGGGCAGGCTGACCAGGGACTGGCTCATCGGCGATCCGCCCTCGGCCGATGAGACCCGGCAGCTGCGGCGGCATGTGCGGGCCGAGATCGCCCGGCGCGCCGGTGAGGTGACCCGGCTCGGGCCGCCCGACCGTGCCGTCGCGACGTCCAAGACTTTCCGGCAGCTGGCCAGGATCGCCGGTGCGGCGCCATCCGGTGAGGGTTTCTACGTCCGGCGCGTGGTCAGCCACGGCGACGTTGCGGAACTGGCCAAACGCCTGGCGGCGATGTCGTCCTCCGAACGCGGCGAACTGCCCGGTGTGTCGCGTGGCCGTGCGCCGCAGCTCGCCGCGGGCGCGCTGGTGGCCGACGCGGCGATGGACCTGTTTGGCCTCGCGGAACTCGAGATATGCCCGTGGGCGCTGCGCGAAGGCGTGATCCTACGGCGGATCGACGCGCTCGCCGCCTGAAGGGCGGTTGGCACGTGCCGCCT
>DAITAE010000053.1:8870-13816 GCA_036824445.1 Streptosporangiaceae bacterium
GTGCGCTGTCCGCCTGGCGAGGAACGGGGGCTGGCTCGTCAGGCAGACAACGGCAGACCTCATCCTGGCGGTGCCCGGAGGTTAGTCGGGCAGCATCCGGACGTTGTTCTCGCCGACGCCACCGGCCCCGCCGGGAGCCTCGGTGCTTCCGCTGCCCGGGCCCGGCTGGTCGGGGCTGGCAGCGGCACCGGGTCGCGCGTCGCGCCCGCCACCGGGTTGGTCACGCCCGCCACCGGTGTGCTGGCCGGCCTGGCCGGGGCCGGGCGCGGGTGGCGTCGGCGCGGGCGGCGGCGGCGTGGCCGGCATGTCGGCACCCTTGTCGCGCTCCTGGCCGGGTTCGCGCGCGCCGGCCCGGCCGGTCGGGCCGCGCCGGGGTTCGGCCGCGACACCCTGCCGGGCGCCGGCGGCGGCTCCGGACCCGCCACCCGTACCCAGCGTTGTGGCGACCGACTTGCTGACCTCTTCTTCCAGCGATCCCCGCGACGTCTCGCTGGCCACCAGGTTGGTGACGACGTCGCGGATCTCGGTGAGCCGGCGCATCGTCTCGGTGTGCCTGGACGTCAGCAGGTTCAGGCGCCGTTCCGCACCGTCGTGGATGGCGCTGGCCCGGACGGTGGCCTCGTCCATCATCTGCTTGGCCTGCGCCTTGGCGGTCGCGAGCTTGTTCTCGGCGTCCTTGGTCGCCTCGTTGATGGCCCGCTCGGTCTCCAGGCGGGCCGAGTTGCGCATCTTGTCCGCTTCGGCCCGGGCGGTCGCTATCGCGTTCTCCGCCTGCTCCTGGGCGGCGGTCAGCATCCGTTCGGTCTGCTCCCGAGCCTCGGTGCGAATCCGGTCGGCTTCCTTCTTCGCCTCTTCACGCTGCTTGCCGATCTCCTCCTGGGCGCGGACGCGCTGGGCCTTGGCCTCGTCGTCGGCGAGCTTGAGAATCTGGCCGACCCGTTCGCTGATCTCCTCGTGAGCAGGCTTGCCGGCCAGCCCCTGGCGTGCGGCCGTCAGCTCCAGGCGGACCCGTTCGGTCTCGTCGTGTGCGCGCGCGACCCGCTCCTCCAGGTCGCGGACCTGGCTCCGGGAACGCGCGACGAACTCATCCACCTGGCGGCGGCTGTACCCACGCATCTGGACTTCGAAGGCGCCCTCGCCGTCGATGTCGGTCATCAGGTCTGCGTCATTAGTCATGGTGGCACCCGCAAGGAATCTGGCTCGTCCGCTTCGCTGCCCGTGCGGGCGCGACCCGGGTTGGCCAAGGTGGCGTTCGGAGACCGGCCGCCGGCGGCGGCTCGGGCTGGTCGTCCGTGGTGTTGGGCGACCTTGCGGTCAAGGGATCTGGCGGCAACGGGCATGACTCTCGTCCTCTACCACACCCGCGCGCAACCGAAACGGACGAATATCCCGATTTGCCGCGATTACTGTGACGCCCCAGGCCAGCCCGTACTGTGACACCCCGGGCCAGCCCGCCACCCCACCGCCCTTGCCGGTGTCACCGGTCCCCGCGTCCCGGGCGGTTCCCGCGCCCCGCGGGCGTGCTGGTCTGCTCGGCCCGGTGGGTGACAGCATGGTCGCTGGCGGCGCCTGGGCCGACGCGCCGCCGGGCAGGAGGCGTACGGTGCGCAGCTACCATCTCGGGACGCTGGACGGGGCGACGCCATCCGTCCACCCCGATGCGTGGATCGCTCCCGGGGTGGTGCTGGTGGGCCGGGTGACGGTGGGCCCGGCGGCCAGCGTCTGGTACGGCTCGGTGCTGCGCGCGGACGATGACGAGATCGTGGTCGGCCCGGAGTGCAACATCCAGGATCAGTGCTGCCTGCATGTGGACGCGGGGGAGCCGGTGATCCTGGCCGAGCGGGTCTCGTTGGGGCATCGGGCGATGGTGCATGGCGCGCATGTGGAGGCCGGCGCGCTCATCGGGATCGGGGCGATCGTGCTCGGCCGCGCGCGCATCGGCGCCGGGTCGCTGGTGGCGGCGGGAACGGTTGTCCGGCCGGGCCAGGAGATCCCGCCGGGCGTCCTGGTGGCCGGCGTCCCCGGCCGGGTGGTCCGCGAGCTAACCGACGCCGACCGCGCGACGTTCGCGGACACCGCCGCTCAGTACATCCGGCGTGCGGCGCGTCACGACCGGGCGAACTGGACCGGGCCCGGCGACCCCGCGGGCCGGTAGATACTGTCTTTACCGGGGCCAAGGGAGTGCGAGAAGCTTCCTTTACCGTGTCTGTGGACACGGCGCGGCCTGTTTATTGGAATTGTTATCGAGGGAACTAGCAAACCCCCCCGGAGGTGGTCCTGGAATGGCCCTGTTGGGTCATGCGGGGACGCCTGGCCGCGGCGTAACCTTGTACCAGGGGTTCGCAGCGGATCTGCCCAGCGATGGAGGTGGGGAGCGGTGCGTGAGCGTCTCGATCTTCGTGTCCACGACAGTGTGGCGCTCGACGAGATTGAGCTCTACGCAGAGGTTCTCAGCGCCGTTGCCGCGAGTGACCATCCGCTCACGCCGGAGGAACTGGACGAGGTCCTCGGGGTGAAGTCAGTCGCGTGACTCGCGCATACGGATGAGGCTGAGCCGGTCGGAAGTGCCGGGATAAACCGGCGCTGGGGCCACGGTGCCTGGGATCTCGTCTCGCCGGGTTAACGCGGCGGGATAGCCAGGGATAACGGGGTTGCGGAATCAGGTCCCGCGCCCGTACATGACATCGGTCGCTGCGCGGGAGAATCCCATCGACTCATAGAGCTTGATCGCCGCCACATTCGACTCGTCGACGTAGAGCATGACCTCTCCCAGCCCCCGGTCCCGCAGGTAATGCAGGCCAAGCAGCGTAAGGGCGCGGCCAAGCCCGGTGCCTTGCTCGGCCGGGTCAACCCCCAGCACGTACACCTCGCCTACGGGGGCGCGTCCCCGTGCCCGCGGCCCGGCCGGCGCGGGACCGGCGGGGTGGATCTTGGTCCAGTGGAAGCCAACCAGGCGCCCGCCACGCTCGGCGAGGAAGAATCCGGCCGGGTCGAACCAGGGCTCGCTCTCGCGGAGACCGATGTCCTCCCTGGTCCACCTGCCCTGTTCGGGGTGATCGGCGAAGGCGCGGCCGTTGAGCGTGAGCCAGTCTGGCTCATCCTGACCAGGGACGAAGGTGCGCACCGAGACCCCCGGGGCCAGGCGGGGCTCCGCCAGTGGGACGCGCAGGGACCGGGTCATCCGCCACAGGGCACGCGCCCGGCTGAGCCCGGTGCTGGCCGCCAGGGCAGCGGCGGCGGGCAGGTCGCCGTGCGCCCACAATCTCACCGGCTCTCCGCCCGCCTCGGCGGTGATCGCCTGCAGGAGCGCCCGGCCGAGCCCGTGCCCGCGGTGGGCCGGGTGGACGACCAGCTCGCCGCTTCGGCCTTCCGGCGGACCGTCGGCCGCGTCCAGATGGGCGAAACCGGCCAGTTCACCGCCGTGCCAGAGGAGCAGGTTCCGGGCGGCGGGATCGCCACCGTGCCGGACATGCAGCACGATCTGCTCCGACAGCGGCGCCACGCCGTCCTCGGCCGTAGCGGCATCCGCGAGCAGCAGCACGGCCCGCGCCTCGGCTGAGCTGATCTTGCCGCGCACAGTGATGCGCACGGGTCCGCCGTCGCCGTCGGCGTGCGGCCCGGGTTCGTCCTCAGCGGTCCGCTCGTGCAGGGCTGGATCCCCTCCGTTCCACTTGGGCGGGGGCCGGAACCTGCTCGGGCGCGGGCCGCGCGCCGCGGTTCTCACCGGGCAGGCGGCCGGCGGCCATGTCACCGCCGTGGCCGCGGTCCTGATCACCTGTGCGGCCTTCACGGGCGCGCCCGTCGTCCGCGCCGGGACCGGCGGGAACCGGCGTGTCCTCCGGCGTCACGTTGCCTGCGCCACGCGACTGCCCGCGGCTGCCGTCCTCGGGCCTCAACGGAACGAACCGGTAGCCCACGTTGCGAACGGTGCCGATCAGCGCCTCGTGCTCCGCGCCGAGCTTGGCCCGCAGCCGCCGCACGTGCACGTCCACGGTCCGGGTACCGCCGAAGTAGTCATAGCCCCACACCTCCTGTAGCAGGTGGGCACGGGTGAAGACCCGGCCGGGATGCTGGGCGAGGAACTTCAGCAGCTCGAACTCCTTGAACGTGAGATCCAGGGCACGGTTGCGCAACCGCGCGCTGTAGGTGGCTTCGTCGATGGCCAGGTCGCCGGAGCGGATCTCGTCCGGCGCCGCTGGTCCGAGGCTTGCCTGCCGCCCGATGGTGAGCCTCAGCCTGGCCTCGACCTCGGCCGGCCCGGCGGTGCTGAGAATCACGTCGTCGGCGCCCCAGTCGGCCGTTACCGCGGCCAGGCCACCTTCGGTCAGCACCGCCAGGAGCGGGATCTCCACGCCCATACCCCGCAGCAACCGGCATAGCTCCCTGGCCCGGACGAGATCCCGCCGGGCGTCGACCAGTACGGCGTCCGCCGCGGGCGAGTCCGCGAGCGCGGTGGCGTCCGCAGGAGCCGTCCGCACCGTGTGCAACAGCAGGCTGATGGCTGGCAGGATCTCGCCAGGCGGATCGGCGGCGTTTGTGAGCAGGAGAAGCTCACTCAACTGCTGCCACCTCCGCCGCGGGAGCGCTCCACTGGAGACTGACTATGGAAGGACCGGTGGGCAGCGTCGCCCGGATCCGATGAGTGCGAGGATAGCCGACATGACGATGGTGACCGTGCGCTACTGGGCGGCCGCGAAGCAGGCCGCCGGTGTGGCCGAGGAGATCCTCGCGGCCGGCACGCTGGCAGAAATGGTTGCCGCCGTCCTAGCAAGGCATCCGGCCGCCCCTGCCCTCAAGGACGTCCTGGCCCGATCCTCCTTCCTCATCGACGGCGAGCAGGCCAGCGCGCGACCGCCCGAGAGCGTCACCTTGCCCGAGGGAGCCGTCGTCGAGGTCCTGCCGCCCTTCGCCGGTGGCTGAGCAGTCAGCATGACCATGAACACCCC
>DAITAE010000054.1:0-13779 GCA_036824445.1 Streptosporangiaceae bacterium
CGGTCAGCCCGAAGTCACGCAGCAGGCCGACCACGAAATCGAGCAGCGACGCCAGTTCCTCGGCCAGCTGCTCCGGGGCACAGAAGATGTGCGCGTCGTCCTGGGTGAAGCCGCGCGCCCGGGTGAGGCCGTGCACCACCCCCGACTTCTCGAACCGGTACACGGTGCCGAACTCGAACAGCCGCAGCGGCAGCTCCCGGTACGACCGCCCGCGGGCGGAGTAGATCAGGATGTGCATGGGGCAGTTCATCGGCTTCGGGTAATACCTGGCACCCTCCAGCTCCATCGGCGGGTACATGCTGTCGGCGTACCACTCCAGGTGCCCCGAGGTCTCGAACAGGTCCGACTTGGTGATGTGCGGGGTGTTGACGAACTCGTAGCCGGCCTCGATGTGCCGCCGCCGCGAGTAGTCCTCCATGACCCGCCGGATGATCCCGCCCTTGGGGTGGTACACCGGCAGGCCGCTGCCGATCTCGGGCGGGAACGAGAACAGGTCCAGTTCCGCGCCGAGCCTGCGGTGATCGCGGCGTTCGGCCTCGGCGAGCAGGCGCAGGTACTCCTCCTGCGCGCCGCGCGACTCCCAGGCGGTGCCGTAGATCCGCTGCAGCTGCGGGTTCTTCTCGTTGCCCCGCCAGTAGGCGCCGCCGGCGCGGGTCAGCTTGAACGCCGGGATGTGCCGGGTGGTGGGCAGGTGCGGCCCCCGGCACAGGTCCTTCCAGCACACCTCGCCACTGGCGGGGTCGAGGTTGTCGTAGATGGTCAGCTCGGCCCCGCCGACCTCGACCGACTCCTCGACGCTGACCTCGCTCGGCGGCGGATCCAGCTGCCGCGCGCCGCCGGTGCCCTTGAGGCCGATCAGCTCCAGCTTGTACGGCTCACTGACTAGCTCGGCGCGCGCTTCCTGATCGCTGACCGCACGGCGGGAGAACAGCTGGCCCTGCTTGACGATGGCGCGCATGCGCTGCTCGATCGCCTTGAGGTCGTCGGGGCCGAACGGCTGCGGAACGTCGAAGTCGTAGTAGAACCCGTTCTCGATAGGCGGGCCGATGCCGAGCTTCGCCTGGGGGAACAGGTCCTGCACCGCCTGCGCCAGGACGTGCGCGGTGGAATGCCGCAGGATCGACCGGCCATCCTCGCTGGCGATCTCGACCGGCTCGACCACGTCCCCGTCGGCGAGCGGCGCGGCCAGGTCGCGCAGCTCCCCGTTGACCCTCGCGGCGATCACCGGGGTG
Source organism: Streptosporangiaceae bacterium (assembly GCA_036824445.1). Classification (GTDB taxonomy): domain Bacteria; phylum Actinomycetota; class Actinomycetes; order Streptosporangiales; family Streptosporangiaceae; genus UBA9676. Next base: position 1,233 of record DAITAE010000054.1, read on the forward strand.
GCCGCGCCCGCCCCGCCGGTTCCGTTAGGCATGAGAAGCCTTTCGGCGGTCGTGCCAGCTTCCGCCACGTGCTCGCGTCCGGCGAGGGTGATGCGAAGCTGCTGGGCTGACACGGTTTCTCCCTGGTTCGGAACGTGCGGCACGACGGGCACGGGGATGGGCGCCCCGTGATCAGATGGTATCGATGCGCCGCGGCGGGCGCGCCTGGGTTATGACCCGCTCACAGCCATCCCTTGCGGCGGAAGATCACGTACAGCGCGCAGGCCATGCCCACGATGATCACCGTGGAGGTCCAGAACCCGGCCACGTGCCCGAATCCGGGGTACGGCACGTTCTGCCCGTAGAAGCCGGTCACCGCGGTCGGGACGGCGATGATCGCGGCCCAGCTGGTGACCTGCTTCGTGATCACGCCGAGCCGGTTGCCGCGCGCGGTGAGCTGGGTCTCCAGGATCGCGGTGACCATCTCGCGGAGGCTCTCGGTCCACTCGATGACGCGCAGCACATGGTCGTACAAATCCTGGTAGTAGGGCGTCAGCTGCGGGTCCACGAGGTCCACGTCGCGGCGCATCAGCGAATTGACCACCTCGCGCATCGGCAGAACCAGCCGACGCAGCTTGACCAGCGACTTCCGCAGCGCGAACGTGCGCCGCTGCACGTCCTTGTCTCGCGGCTTGTCGTCGAATAGCTGGTCTTCCAGCGCCTCGATCTCGTTATCCAGCGACTGCACCGCGTCGAAGTGGGTGTCGACCACGTAGTCGAGCAGCCCGTAGAGCAGGAAGCCGCAGGTGACCTCTCCGACGTTGGTCTTGTCCCAGCGGCTGAGCACGTCGTCGATGTCGAATCCGCGGTCCTTGCGCACCGTGACCAGGGCATCGTGGGTGATGAAGGCAGCGACCTCGTGGGCGGTCAGCTCCCCCGTGGGGGTGTTCAGCGCCACCGAGTAGGCCGTCACGAACAGGTGGGTCTTGTAGCGGTCCAGCTTGGGCCGCTCGTGCACTTCCAGAGCGTCCTCGACCGCCAGCTCGTGCAGCCCCAACTCCTCCCTGATCGATTCCAGGTCGGCTGCGCTGGGCTCGCAAAAGTCGAACCAGACCACGGTGGCGGGGTCCGCCAGGTAGTCCGACACCTTGGCGACCGGGAAGTTCTCGGCCTCCAGGACGCCGTTGCGGTAAACGCGGGTCCGTGCCATGCCCGCCACGATAGGGCCCGCCAGGCGGGTTGGGTATCCGGCGGCCCAGCGTCAGCCGCTGAGCCGCTGCAGCCGGGCGGCGGCGGCCGCGTGGCGGGCGAGCACGTCTTCGACCCCGGAGATGGCCAGCCCGCCGTCCCGGACGATCACCCGCCCGGCCACGACGGTGTGCCGCGCGGACACCGGGCCACAGCGCAGCCACGCCTCCACCGGGTCGGTCAGCGCCCCAGCGAAGGCGACGCCGTCCTGCGGCCAGCACACCAGGTCCGCGGCGGCACCGACGCTGAGCTCGCCGATCTCCCCCGCCCGGCCGAGGCAGCAGGCGCCGCCCCGGGTCGCCATGTCGAGCACCTCCCGCGCGGTCATGCCCGCCGGTCCCAGCCGCTGCTTGCCGAGCAGCAGCGCCGCCCGCGCCTCCGTCCACATCGAGGCGCTGTCGGCCGATGCGGAGCCGTCGCAACCGAGCCCGACCGGGCTGCCCGCCGCGCGCAACTCGCGTACCGGCGCGAACCCACCACCCGCCAGCAGCATGTTCGAGCTGGGGCAGTGGGCCACCCCGACACCGGCGGCGCCGAGCCTGCCTGCCTCCGCAGGGCTGGGGTAGACGCAGTGCGCCACCCAGGACCGCCCGGTCAGCCAGCCGACCTCCTCGAACTGCTCGACCGGGCGCCGGCCGAAGCGCTCCATGCAGTAGGCGTCCTCGTCCGGGTCCTCGGCGAGATGGGTGTGCAGCCGCACGTCGAGTCTCTCGGCAAGGTCGGCGGTGCGCCGCATGAGCTCGGGGCTGACGCTGAACGGGGAGCACGGGGCCAGCGCCACCCGCACCATCGCGCCCCACCCGGGGTCATGGTGGGCTCCGACCAGGCGCTCGCTGTCCGCCAGCACCTCGTCGTCGTCCTGGACCACCGAGTCGGGCGGCAGCCCGTCGTCCTTGACCGACAGGGTCATCGATCCCCGCGTGGGATGGAACCGCAGCCCCACCTCGCGGGCGGCGGCGATCTCGGCCGACCACAGATCGCCGGCCCCCCGCGGAAGCACGTAGAGATGGTCGGTGCTGGTGGTGCAGCCGCCGAGCGCCAGCTCGGCCAGCCCCACCCAGGCCGAGAGATACACCGCCTCCTCGTCCAGGCCCGCCCACAGCGGGTACAGGCCGGTCAGCCACTCGAACAGCGTGCCGCCGGTGACGGGGGCATACGACCGGGTGAGGTTCTGGTACAGGTGGTGGTGGGTGTTGACGAGGCCCGGCGTGACCAGGCAGCCCGCCGCGTCCAGGGTCTGTGCCGCGGCGGGCGCGGGCTCGGCGGCGGCACCCACCCCGCTCACCAGCCCACCGCTGATGGCCACCCAGCCACCCGGGAGCTCGCGCCGCCCGGCGTCACAGGTGGCGATCAGCTTGGCGCCGGTGACCAGCAGGTCGGCGCCCTCGCCGGCCGGGGTCATGGGCACCATCCTCCCTCCCGCGCCCGGCTCACCACTGATGCTCCGGTTCGCCGGGCGGCGCGCCGGGCCGGCACACCGTGCCCTCGATCAGCCCGTAGGGACGGTCGGCCGCGTAGAACACCTCACCGGGGTTGTCGAGGCCGAACGGGCCGAGGTCCACCAGGAAGTGGTGCTTGTTGGGGAGCGAGAAGCGCGCCTCGCACGCCTCGGGGCAGGCCGCCAGGACGGCCTCGCCCATCGCGTACAGCGTCTGCTGGAGCGACCGGCTGTAGATCGCGGCGAACGTCTCCACCAGTGCCGCCCGCGCGCCGGCGAAGGAGGCATCCCACGCCGCCTCTGTCCCGGCAAAACGCCAGTGGCCACGCACCGCCGTGGCCAGGATGCGGTCCTGCGTGGGCTCGAGTGTGGTGTAGCCATCGGTCAGGAACCCCCGGAACTCCGAGCCCGACGACTTGAGCAGGACGAGATCGTCCACCCCGGCCACGATCTCGGTGCCGCCGCCGTCGCGTACGTGGACGCTGGCGACCCGGGTTCCGGCCAGCCGCTCGAAAGAATGCGGATGGGGCTCGCCCCCCACATCGATACGCTGCCAGCCGTACTGCTCGATCCGCACCTGCGCCCGGCCCACGGACGGCACGCCGGCGAAGTGGCGGGCCAGCCGGAGGCCGAACTCCTCGACGGGGGTCACGCCGAACTGCCTGGCGAAGGCGTAGACGGTGTTCTTCTGCGTGTCTGTGGTCAGGACCTTCGCGTTGTCGCCGGTCAGATAGGTCTCCGCCAGGTCCCCGGCGAGGGTGATGCTCACGTTCAGGTCGGTGATGCGGTGCCGGGGGCCGTCCCGGTCCACGTGGAGCAGCCGGACCTCCGACTTGCCGTACTGGGCCCGCCCGAGCACCACGCCAGCCCCGCCGCTCTCGCTCCCGGTGATCATGCCTGCCAGCCTCCCAGCGTGCCTAGGGCGAGGTGCCCTAGCTCCCTCGGTACACGGAGTACCCGTACGGCGTCAGCAGCAAGGGCACGTGGTAGTGCTCGCCGGGCGCGGCGGCGAAGGCGACGGTTATTTCCGGGAAGAACGCCGCCCCATGGTGGGCCACCAGGTAGTCCCCGACCGCGAAGACCAGGCGGCAGGTCGCCCGGCCTGGCGGGACGGGGAGGTCGAAAGTGGGCAGGGCACTGGTCCGGCCGTCGGCGCCGGTCACCGACTCGCCCAGGCGCTGCCAGTCGCCGTCCGCCCATGTGTCGAGGGCGATGGCGACGCCTGCGGCCGGGCGGCCGCGCGTGGTGTCGAGGATGTGGGTCGAGACGCTGGTCATGCGGCGGCAAGCCTCCGCAGCCGCAGGGCGTTGATCTTGCCGATCTCCGCCGCGGCGACCTCGCGTTCGGCATCCGGATCGTGCGCCATGCGGCGGCGCAGCTCGGCCAGGATCTCATCGGGCCCGCGGCCGGTGGCGCAGATCAGGAAGACGTGCCCGAAGCGGTCCTCGTAGGCGGCGTTCGCGTCCCGGAGCGCCTGGATCGTCCCGGCGTCCGAGCCAACTGCCGCCTGCTCCTGCCGAGACTGCGCGGACAGGCCCCGCTCCCCGATCCGGGGATGGCCAGCCATCGCCGCCTCCAGCTCATCCGGCGTGCGGGCGGCCCAGGCGGCGTCCGCAGCGGTCAGCAGGTCGTCGACCGATCCGAAGGGGCGCTTACCGGCCACCCGCCGTGCCCAGCCGGGCGCGCTGCAGCATCCGAGCAGCACCGCGACGGCGTCCTCGGCCGGCAACGCGTTGAGCCGGGCAAGGCCGGGCATCGCAACGTCTTCTCCTGGTGAGCGCCACCTTTCGGGCACGCCGCCACCGTAGCGCCTTATTGACGTCCGGCTGAAGCATCGGGTTGGCTGCCGGCAGCATGACCCGGCGAGGGAGCAGGACACATGGCTGAGTACGAGCTGGCGATCCGCGCCCGGCGCGCGGTCACGCCCGCGGGCGTCCGGCCGGTCACGGTGGCCGTACGGGACGGCCGGATCGCCGCGGTCGCCGGGTTCAGCGACTCCCCCGACGCCGCCGAGCTCGCGGAGTTGCCCGGCCGCGAAATACTCCTGCCCGGGCTGGTCGACACGCACGTCCACGTCAACGAGCCGGGCCGCACGGAGTGGGAGGGCTTCGCGAGCGCGACCAGGGCGGCCGCCGAAGGCGGGGTCACCACGCTGATCGACATGCCGCTCAACTGCCTGCCGCCCACGACCAGTACGGGCGCGTTGCGCCTCAAGCAGGCCGCCGCCCGCGGCGGCTGGGTTGACGTCGGCTTCTGGGGCGGCGCCGTCCCCGGCAACCTCGGCGAGCTGGCGGGGCTGCATCACGGCGGGGTGTTCGGCTTCAAGGCTTTCCTCGTCGATTCCGGCGTGCCGGAGTTCGGCTGTCTCGGTCCAGCCGAGCTGGACGCCGTCCTGGCCGAGATCGCGAGACTGGATGCGCTGCTCATCGTGCACGCCGAGGACCCCGGCGTCATCACGGCTGCGCCCCGCCCCGCGGGCCGCCGCTACGCGGATTTCCTGGCCTCGCGGCCGCCGGCTGCGGAGGATACCGCGATCTCGCGCCTGCTCGCCGCGGCCGGGCGCCACGGCGCGCGCGTGCACGTCCTGCACCTCGCGTCGGCGAGCGCCGTGCCGCTCATCGCGGCCGCCCGGGCGGACGGCGTCCGGGTCTCGGTCGAGACCTGCCCGCATTACCTGACGTTCTGCGCGGAAGCGGTGCCCGACGGTGCGACGGAGTACAAGTGCTGCCCACCGATCCGCGACTCGGGACACCGGGACGGATTGTGGGCCGGGCTCGCGGACGGCCTGATCGACGCGGTGGTGTCCGACCATTCGCCGTGCCCGCCCGCCCTGAAGCAGCGGGACTCCGGCGACTTCGCCGCGGCGTGGGGCGGGATCTCCTCGCTTCAGCTCGGCCTGCCCGCGGTGTGGACACAGGCGCGTCCGCGCGGCCACAGCCTCGCCGACGTGGCGCGGTGGATGGCCGCCGCGCCGGCCACGCTCGCCGGAGTGCCCCGCAAGGGCGCGATCGCCCCCGGCTATGACGCGGACCTGGTGGCGTTCGATGACACGGCATCGTTCACCGTCGATCCCGCCCGCTTGCGCCACCGGCACCCGGTGACCCCTTACGCCGGCCGGACGCTCACCGGGGTGGTGCGCCGCACCTGGCTTCGCGGCCGCGTGGTCGGCGCGGCCCCCGCCGGACGGCTGCTGGCCCGGGAGACCGGCGGCCAGGAGGCGGATGACAGAGTGCAACCGTGACCGACCCGAATGCGCGCGTGAACCTGGCCTCGCGTCGCCTCGGCGCGAGCGTGGCCGCGGCGAGCGACGAGTTCTTCGGCGAGAAAGAGAACTTGCTGCGGCCCGAGCCGCCGGGCCACAGTCCCCGTACCTTCGGGCACAAAGGCCAGCTCGTGGACGGCTGGGAGACCCGGCGCCGCCGTGGGCCGGGCCACGACTGGGTGCTGGTCCGGCTCGGCGCGCCAGGCGTCATCAGCCAGGTGGTGGTGGACACCGCCCACTTCACGGGCAACTTCCCGGCGGCATGTTGCGTGGAGGCGTGCGCCGCCGAGGGCTACCCCGCCCCGGCGGACCTGCTCGGCCCGTCGGTCACCTGGGTGGAGATCGTGCCGCGCAGCACGCTGGCGGGCGACAGCGAGAACTGCTTCACGGTGGCCGACGCCCGGCGGTTCACGCACGTGCGCCTGAGCATCTACCCCGACGGCGGGGTGGCCAGGCTCCGGGTGGAGGGCGAGGTGGTGCCCGACCCCCGGCTGCTGGCCGGGCTGCCGCTCGATCTCGTGGCGCAGGAAAACGGCGGCGCGGTGGAAGCGGCGAGTGATCGTTTCTATTCCGCCCCCGAGAACATGATCGGTCCCGGCAGGGCGGCCGTGATGGGAGACGGCTGGGAGACCCGGCGCCGCCGGGACGCGGGCCATGACTGGGTGCTGTTCCGGCTGGCGTCGGCAGGCCGGATCAGCCAGGCGATCGTGGACACCTCGTGCTTCCTCGGCAACGCGCCGGCCGCGGCCACCCTGCGGGCCTGTGACGCCGCGGCCACCGGCCTGGGCGCGGCCGAGTGGTTCGACGTGCTGCCCCCGACACCGCTGCAGCCCGACACCCGGCACGCCTTCCGCGTCGACCTCGCCGGACGGGTCCCGGCGACGCACGTCCGGCTGGAGATCCACCCGGACGGCGGGCTCGCCAGGCTGCGGCTGTTCGGCGAGCTGACCGCCGAAGGGCGGGCGGGCCTTGGCCTGCGCTGGTTCGACCGGCTCCCGGCCGACCACGCGCTCGCCGTGCTGGCCAGCGAGTGCGGGCTGGCCGGCGCCCCGGCCGCCGAGCTGGCGGCCCGGCGCCCCTTCGAGCGGCCAGCTCGCCTCAATGCGCTGCTCGGTGGCGGGGAGATCCCCGGCCTGGGCGGCGCCGCGGACCGGGTGCGCGCCCTCATCCTCGGCAAGTCTGGCGGTGCTCCTAGTCCCTGATCTGCAGCGCGAGCAACAGGGCCGCCTGGTCTTCCAGGGAGCGCGGGTCGCGGCCGGTAAGCTCGTGGATCCGGCGAATCCGGTAACGGAGCGAGTTGACGTGGATGAACATCGCCTCCGCCGCCTTGCTCCACGACCCCGAATTGGCCAGGAACACCTGCAGCGTGCTGACCAGCTCCGTCCCATGGTCCCGGTCGTAGGCCAGCAGCGGCGTCAGCAGCGCGGCCCGGAATGAGCGCCGGGCCTCGGCGGGCACCATGGCGAGCAGAAGCTCGCTGGAGCCGAACTCGGCGCTGTTGACCAGGTGCACGCCCGCGCCGAGCAACTCCGCCAGCCGCCGCGCCTGCCGGGCCTCCGCCACCACCCGGCACACGTCGGCGGCAGCCCAGCTCGTCCCGGCGCCGCCGGCCGCCTCGCCGCCGTTCTCCCCGCCGGCACCCGCCACGACGCTCACGCCGAACGGCAGGTCAAGCCCGGGCACGCCCGCCAGCATGCCCACGGCGTCCCTGACCTGGCCCAGGGCGTCCCCGGCGGATGCCACGAGGGCCACCGCCGCCGTCCCGCTCACGCCGGCCAGGGCGCCCGGCAGGATCTCCTCCAGCAGGACCCGGGCAGCCTCCTGCGCCGCATCCTGATACGACTCACCGGATGGCGCCCCCGGCTGCACCAGCTCCGCTTGCGCCACCCGGGCCCGCACCGCCTCGTGCGGCCCCGCTCCGGGCCGCGTCATTGCCGGCGAGCCCGCGTTGGGCAGATCCTCGGTGCGCGGCGCCGTCACCGCGACCGCCACCAGGGACCCCTCAGGCGCCAGGCCGCAGCGCCGCAGCGCCATCGCGGTCTCCCGCTCCCCGCGCTCGGCGGCATCCGCCCGTTCGGCCCGCCCGGACTGCCACTCCAGCACCCGGTGCAGTGCCGCGTCAGCTGACCGGCGGACGGCGCGCCGGCCCTCCTCGTAGCGCGCCCGGTGCCGGGCAACCAGCCCGGCCAGCTCGGCGGCGACCGCGCGCCGCTCGTCATCCCAGGCCGCGTGGTCGCCGGCCAGTCCCACGAACCAGCAGGCGAGCCGGTGTGATGACGGGCCCGGCACGCCGAAGAACGAGAACGGGGCCCCGTCCACGGTGACGGTGGCAGGAAGCCCCAGCCCGCCGAGAAAGGCGCGGGCCAGCGCCCACCGCAGCCGTGCGTCGGGGGCAGGACTCGTTCCGGCGACGAGCCGCCCGGCCGCCGACAAGACCCACCCGGCCACGCCGTACTCGGCGTCCGCCGCGGCGAACAGGGCGGCCATCGCCGTGGCCGGTTCCCAGCCGGTGGCGGGCGGCGTGCCAGGCTCCGCCGCGGCGAGCAGCCGGAGGCGTGCCACTGCCGGACCGGGCCCGGCGGGCAGGAACGCCCGCAAGACCCGTTCGGTGATGACCGCGAACGACACATCGACCGGCACCTCGAGCAGCGGCAGCCGGTGATCGCGGCATGCCTCGATCAGGTCGGGCGGGACCGACCCGAGCGCGGCGTCCCCGGCCGCCAGCGCGGCCACCCCGGCGCCCGCCAGCGCAGACACAAAGGCCCGCGAATCCGCCGGGGTCCGGCGCCACATCAATCCGGTCAGCACGATCTCGCCGCCCGACAGGTACCTGCGCGGGTCGAGCAGATCCGTGGTGAACACTCCTGCGACCGGCCGGTCCAGTGCCTCCTCACCCGCCAGCACGCGCAGGCGCAGTTCGGGTGATTCCACCAGAGCGCGCAGCAACACGGCGGGCCTCCTCGTCGCTATCGTTCAGGGTAAGCGGGGGCTTTGGAGGAAGCTACAAAAGCCTGTCCCCGAGCGCAGCGGGGTTTTGGTGTTTCTGTCCCTGGCCTGCTTCGGCGGGCGGGACTGTACTGTCCCCCATGGAGTTCTTCCGGCCCACGACCTGGTCGGATGCGCTCGCGGTCAAGGCCGCGCATCCGGGGGCGCTGGCCCTTGCCGGGGGCACCGACGTGATGGTCGACATCAACTTCGACCGGGTGCGCCCGGCCGCGCTGCTCGACCTGACGGGGGTCCGCGACCTGGCCGAATGGTCGGCCGGCGACGGGGTGATCAGGCTGGGCGCGGGCGTGCCGTACACCCGGGTGATCAACGAGCTGGGCGGCCGCCTGCCCGGGCTGGCGCTGGCGTCGCGCACCGTCGGCTCTCCGCAGATCCGCAACCGCGGCACGGTGGGCGGCAACCTCGGCTCGGCATCGCCAGCGGGCGACGCGCATCCCCCGCTGCTGGCCTGCGACACGGTGGTCGAGGCCGCGTCGGTGCGGGGAACCCGGCGCATCCCGATCCGCCAGTTCTACACCGGGGTGAAGCGCTCGGCCCTGGAGCCCGACGAGCTGATCGCCGCGATCCACGTTCCCGCCGCGTCGGGGCCGCAGCAGTTTTCGAAGGTGGGCGTGCGGAACGCGATGGTCATCGCGGTGTCCTCGTTCGCGATCGCGTTGCATCCCGAGCACGGCCGGGTGGGCACCGGAATCGGCTCGGCGGCTCCCACTCCCCGCCCGGTCCCGGCGGCCGAGGAGTTCCTCGGCGCGGAGCTGGCCGAGCGCGGGCTCTGGGACTCGCGCGGGCCCCTGCCGGAGGCCGCCGCACGCCGTTTCGGCGATCTGGTGGCGCAGGCGGCGGCGCCCATCGACGACGTGCGGGGCAGCGCGGCCTACCGGCGCCATTCGCTTGCCGTGATGGCCCGGCGGACGCTGGCGTGGGCATGGCGGTCCTATCAGCGGGAGGCCCGGCAATGCGCGTGAACTGCACCATCAACGGCGCGCCCGCGGTCGCCGACGACGTGTGGGAGGGAGAGTCGCTGCTGTTCGTGCTCAGGGAGCGGCTCGGCCTGCCGGGATCGAAGAACGCATGCGAGCAGGGCGAGTGCGGGTCGTGCACGGTCTACCTCGACGGCGTCGTCGTGTGCGCCTGCCTGGTTGCGGCCGGCCAGGCGCAGGGGCGGGACGTGCGCACGGTGGAAGGGATCGCTCCCAGCGGCGCGCTCGACTCGGTTCAGCAGGCGTTCCTCGACGCCGGGGCGGTCCAGTGCGGGTTCTGCACGCCCGGCCTGATCGTGGCCGCCGACGACCTGCTGCGGCGGGTCCCGCGGCCCGCCGACCCCGAGATCCGGGAAGCGCTGGCGGGCAACCTGTGCCGCTGCACCGGTTACGAGAAGATCCTCGACGCCGTGCGGCTGGCCGCGGCACGGCGGTCCGGCGATGACGCCGACCCCGGCGAGCCCGGGCGGCTGAGCGGATGAGCGCATGAGCGGCCGGGCACCAGCGGGCTCCCCGAGCGCGACGGCCGTCGTCACCGGGCGGCCGGGGACGGGCGTGGGGATGAGCGTGCCGCGTCCCGACGGCACGCTCAAGGTGACGGGTGAGTTCGCGTTCTCGTCGGACCTGTGGATGGCGGACATGCTGTGGGGGGCAACCCTGCGCAGTCCCCATCCCCGGGCGCGCATCCGGGCGGTCGACCTGACGGGCGCGCTCCGGCTCCCCGGGGTCGCTGCCGTGCTCACCCACGACGACGTGCCGGGGCAGAAGACATTCGGGCTTGAGGCCGAGGACCAGCCGGTGCTGGCCGTGGACGAGGTCCGCTACCAGGGCGAGCCCGTCGTGATCGTGGCGGCCGATCATCCGGAAACCGCCCGCCGCGCGGCGGCCGCGATAGCCGTCGAGTACGAGGTGCTCGCCCCGGTGACCGACGCCGAGGCGGCGTTGCTGCCCGGCGCGGTGCCCATCCACCCCGGCGGCAACCTGGTCCGGCACGTGCGGATCCGGAGGGGAGACCCGCACGCGCCAGCCGACATCGTGGTCAGCGGGTCATACGAGGTCGGCATGCAGGATCAGGCATTTCTCGGTCCCGAATCGGGCCTGGCGGTCCCGTCCGAAGACGGCGGGATCGAGCTCTTCGTTGCCACCCAGTGGCTGCACGTGGACCAGGCACAGATCGCGACCAGCCTGGGCCTGCCCGGGGAGAAGGTGCGGCTGGTCCTCGCGGGCGTCGGCGGTGCGTTCGGCGCCCGCGAGGACTTGTCCATGCAGATCCATGCGTGCCTGCTCGCGCTGCACACCGGCCGGCCGGTGAAGATGGTTTACTCGCGCGAGGAGTCGTTCTTCGGTCACGTCCACCGGCACCCGGCGAAGCTCTACTACCAGCACGCGGCCATGACGGACGGCACGCTCGTCTCGGTCACGGCCCGGACGTACCTCGACGGGGGGGCCTACACGTCAAGCTCGCCGGCGGTCGCCGCGAACGCCGCCACGCTCGGCGCGGGGCCCTATCAGGTTCCCAACGTCAGCATCGACGTCTATGCCGCGTTCACGAACAATCCGCCGTGTGGGGCCATGCGCGGTTTCGGCGCCGTGCAGGCGTGTTTCGCCTATGAGTCCCAGATGGACGAGCTGGCGAGGCGCCTGGGGATTGATCCCGTGGAGGTCCGGATTCGCAACGCGATGTCCGAGGGCTCGGTCATGCCGACCGGCCAGGTGGTCGATTCGGCGGCGCCGGTAGCCGAACTGCTGCGCCGGGTCTCCGCCGCGCCGCTGCCGACCGGCCCGGAGCCTTCCGATCCCGCTGACCTGAAGCCTTCCGGTCCCGCTGGCGCGGCTCTTTCCGGCTCCGCTGGCCCGGCTCCCACCCGTGAGCCCGACCTGCGCGAACTGCCCGGCGGGGTGTCCAACACAACCCATGGAGAAGGCGTTGTCCGCGGAGTCGGCTTCGGCATCGGCATCAAGAACGTCGGTTTCTCCGAAGGCTTCGACGACTACTCGACGGCCAGGGTCCGGCTCGAAGTGGTGGCGGGCGAACCCGCCGTCACGGTGCACACTGCGGCCGCCGAGGTCGGCCAGGGCCTGGTCACCGTCCAGGCCCAGATCGCGCGGACGGAGCTGGGGGTGGAGAACGTGGTCATCCACCCGGCCGACACGACGGTCGGAAGCGCGGGCTCGTCCTCGGCGTCCCGGCAGACCTACGTCACGGGCGGTGCGGTACGGGCGGCCTGCGCCGCGGTGCGGGACGTGCTGTTCGGGCGGGTGGCGCGCCGCTACGGCGTGCCACGGGCAGACCTGACGCTGGCGGGCGGCAAGATTGGCTCGGGGAGCGCCGGGATACTGGCCGACCTGGCATCCCTGCTCGGGGATGAGGTGATCGAGGAAACCGTCACCTGGCGGCACCGGCCTACCCACCCGATCGACCCCGAGACCGGCCAGGGCAACGCGCATGTGCAGTACGCCTTCGCCGCGCATCGCGCCGTGGTCGACGTGGACACCGAGCTTGGCCTGGTCAAAGTGGTGGAACTTACCAGCGCCCAGGATGTCGGGAAGGCGATGAACCCGCTCGCGTTGGAGGGCCAGATCCACGGCGGCACAGCCCAGGGGCTCGGCCTGGCGCTGATGGAGGAGATCCAGGTG
>DAITAE010000531.1:0-885 GCA_036824445.1 Streptosporangiaceae bacterium
GGTCGCCGAGCGCGGCGAGAGCATCCAGGAAGGTCGAAACCGGCTCCCACTCCCAGTCGAACTCGGGCGCTGTGAATTCCGCGACCTTGCCGAGTTCGTGCTCGGCCAGCGCGAGGCGGATCTGGGGAGGTTCGAACCAGCCCTGGTACCACCGATTGCCTTCCATGCCGATCCCCTGTGCTTTGCTTTCGAGCCGGCGGGCCTCATCCGCCTTGCCCGCAAGCGCGCTGCCGGTCGCGCAGTTCAGGAGGATGGAGACGTCCATGACGCAGGGGGTGGCCGCGGCCAGGTTGGCGTCCACCTCCCGCTCGGCCTCGGCCGCCCGGGCCTGCACCTCGTCCCAGCGCCCGGTCACGCTGGCCAGTATGAGCTGCCAGCTCGCTGCGTGCACGCCGTGGTGCGGGGTCAGGCCGGCGGCGGCCTCGGCGGCTAGCAGGCTGGCTGCCTCCGCCTGGCCGAGATGGCCGGAGCGCAGATAAACGAAGACCGCAGAGTGCAGCATCACGGAGCAGGCGTCGGGATTGTGCAGTGAGGGAAGAAGTGCCATCACCTGATCCATCAGGGTGCAGGCCCGGTCGAAGTCCCTGGCCGCGAGGGCCGTATAAGAGAGAACGCTCAGCATCATGCAGCGAAGCTCGAGATCGCCCAGCCGGTCGGCGATCGCCAGGGCCGAACGGGCAGCGGCTTCGTCGTCGTAGCCGATTGCCCGCGCGGCGAACGCCTTTCCCTGGATGCGGGAGCCCTCTGCCGCGAGTTCCAGGGCCCGCTCGATCCAGCCGTCGACGAGGGACCAGTCGGGCTGCTGGACCCACATCCCGGCCCGCTGGTTCGATTGCAGAGCGAGGTCGGCGTACACCTCGGCGGAGGGGCCACCAATGTCCAGCG
>DAITAE010000531.1:895-3550 GCA_036824445.1 Streptosporangiaceae bacterium
CCGTCGAAACGTGGACGCAAACCGGCTGATGCGGCAGGTGGCCGGCGACCTCGATTGGATCGCCATCAAAGCGCTCGAGAAAGATCCCAGACGCCGCTACCAGTCTGCCAGCGAGTTTGCCGCCGATGTCCAGCGCTTGCTGCATGGCCTGCCAGAAGCCCTCGCCGTCGTACTTGAGGGCACAAGCGTGGCCGATCCGCTGCCAGATCGCGGCCTGCTCCGATGGCTCGGTTTCGAGGCTGACCGCCCGGCGCAGCAGGGCCAGGCCCTGGTCAATCTCATAGCGGCCGATGGCCAGCTCCGCGGCCCGCCGCGACCACCGGACGGCCTTGCCGCGCAACTCTTCGGCCTCCCGTTCACGGCCTGGCCAGGCCAGATCGACGTCTTCCGGGACGACCGCGGCGGCGTAATGGTGCGCCAGCAGCGCCGCGTGCTCGTCCTGGCCCTTGCCGTTGCGCTCCAGCCACTGGGCGAAGCCCGCGTGTAGCGGCGCCCGCTTCGCCTTGAGGAGGCTTTCGTAGGCGACCTCACGGGTCAGCGCGTGCCTGATCAGCCACTCCCGCTGCCCCTCGATCGACGAGTGAGCGTGAGCGAGCACAAAGTCCCGCTCCTGCAGCAGGCCGAACTCCGGATCCGCTCCCTGGACGAGCTCGCAGACTGGACCGCTCCAAAAGACACGGCCGATCACAGCGGCCGTCTGCAGAGCCGCCTTCTCGGTCCGGCTCAGCAGGTCGATGCGCGCGGCGAGCACAGCCTGGACGGTGTCCGGCACCAGGAAATCCGGCGGGAGCTCACCGAACGACCAGCCGCCGTTGCTGCGGGCGAGCACTCCGCGGCCGACCAGCGTGGCGATCAGCTCCTCGGCGAAAAAAGGGTTCCCCTCCCCCCGTTCCGCGACCAGCTCCCGTATCGGGGCGGGGCAGTCGCTCCCCAGCAGCGCCACGGCCAGCTGCTCGGCATCCGCCGCTGGCAGCGCCTCCAGCCGGACCAGCGACCCGCCGGCCGGCCAGCCCGGCCGCTGATCGAGCAGCTCGGGCCGCGCCGTCACCACCAGCAGCACTGGCCCGGCTACCCGCTCGGCGAGCAGCTGCAGCAGGTCACAAAGTTCATCACCGGCCCAGTGCAGGTCCTCGACCAGCACCGCGGCTGGGCGCTCGCTGGTCAGCTCCTGCAGGAAACCGACCCACGACGTCTGCAGCCGGTCCCGCACGGTCAGCGGGTGCATCTCCTCTGGCGGCGGCAGGCCCAGCGTGAAACCCAGCCCTTCGTGGTCGGCCACCTGCCCGGCCATCACCTCCGGCGGATCGCTCTCCAAGATCCCGAAGTGCTCCTTCAGCACCTCACCCAGCGGCCAGTACGTGATCCCGTGACCGTACGACAGGCACCGGCCGCTGCGCAGCAGCGGCCGGTGCGGATCCCCGCCCAGCCACCGCCAGAACTCACGAACCAGCCGCGTCTTGCCCACTCCGGCATCACCGACGACAGTGACCTGCTGCGGCCGACCGGTAGCGACGACGCGGTCATAGACCTGCTGCAGGTCCGCCAGCTCGCTTCCGCGGCCCACGAACACCGGCTGAAGACCGCTGATCCCGCGGGGGCGCGTCAGCGACAGCGCGCGCACGAGCTTGCGGCAGACGACCCCGCCAGGCTTGCCCTTCGCCTGCACCGTCGCCGGCTCTGCGAACTCGAACGCCCCCCGCGTGGCGGCAACTGTCCGCTCGCCCACCAGGATCTCGCCTGCAGCGGCCGCCTGCTCCAGCCGGGCGCACACATTGACGGCATCGCCAGTGACGAACGAGCTGCCCTCCCGGGGCTGCCCAACCACCACATCGCCGGTATTCACACCGATCCGAAGCGCCAGCCGCCCGCCGAACAACTCCCCCATCCGCCGCTGCATCCCCAGTGCCACGTGCAGCGCCCGCTCCGCATCATCCTCATGCGCCACCGGAGCCCCAAAGGCCGCCATCACTGCATCGCCGACGAACTTCTCGACTGTTCCTCCCGCCCGCTCGATCTCCGCCGTCATCCCGTCGTAAAACCGGTCGAGCATTGCCCGGACCCTCTCAGGATCCTGGCCCCCCGCAAGCTCGGTCGACGCGACGAGATCCGCGAACAGGACCGTCGCCAGCTTCCGCTCCTCAGCCGGCATAACCCAGATTCTCCCTCCGGCACCAGTCAGCCCGCCAGCCGTCACACCGCCGTGCCAAGCTCCTTCGGCCTGGCCAGTGAGCCTATCGAGGGCGGCGACAGCGAGCGGGCGCAGGCAGCGGCGAAGACGGCCCGCTTAGTAGTCCTGTCGCGCCGATGGCCGCAGCGCCAACGGCAGGTTGGCGAGTTCGGCGCGCGAGGACACGCCGAGCTTCAGGAACACCTCACGGGCAGGCTCCGACGGCTGTGCCCGGGTCGACCGGGCGCCGCGGCCCGACGTGGCATCACCGCTGGTACAGCTCTTCCTCGGCGATGCCCGGCGGCGGTTCGCTTCCTTCCCGCATGCCCAGGCGGCGGCGGGCCGAGAATAGCGAGCCACGCGCGGGCGTGACCGGCGCGAACTTGGCCAGGCCGATCCGGGGCATGTCGATGTAGACCGACTCGATCTGACCGCCGCGGAAGTAGGTCTCGTGCCAGAAGCCGGTGCCGCCCCTGTCGCGCAGGAAC
>DAITAE010000532.1:0-3545 GCA_036824445.1 Streptosporangiaceae bacterium
CGGCCGTCCTGAAGCAGGGCCAGACCGATGACATCGTTGGCAAGATGAAGGTCTCCTCTTTGCTTGAGGCCATGCCGGGGGTCGGTAAGGTACGCGCGCGCCAGATCATGGAGCGGCTTGGGATCGCAGAATCCCGCCGTGTCCGCGGCCTGGGCGCCAATCAGCGCAGTGCACTGGAGAACGAGTTCGGCGGCGATATCTGACCGACGCAGACGGCCCCAGGGGCGGGCGCGGGGGACACGGTTCCAACACCGATTCGTCCGGTCGTCGCGCATGCGATACCGCGCTTGTCCGTGGGGCCGGCGGCGATGCCCGGCTGACCGTACTTTCCGGCCCTTCCGGTGTGGGCAAGGGCACCGTCGTGGCTGGCTTGCGGAGGCAGCGCCCGGACATCTGGCTCTCGGTCTCGGTGACAACGCGCGCACCCCGGCCGGGCGAGGTGGACGGCCGCGAATACCACTTCATCAGCGACGACGCGTTCGATGCGATGGTCGCCGGCGGCGAACTGCTCGAGTGGGCCTCCTTCGCGGGGCACCGGTACGGCACCCCCCGGGAGCCTGTCGCCCGCTGCATCGCGGCGGGTGTCCCTGCGCTGCTGGAGATTGACATCGAGGGGGCCCGGCAGGTGCGCCGGGCGGTGCCGGACGCCCTGCTGGTCTTTCTCGCCCCGCCCTCCTGGGACGAGCTGGTGCGCCGCCTCTCCGGCCGGGGCACCGAACCGCCAGAGGTCATCGCTCGCAGGCTGGAGCTGGCGGCCAGCGAGATCGAGGCGGGCAGGGAGTTCGACATCACCCTCGTCAACACGTCTGTCGAGGACGTTTGCGGGCAGCTGGTAGCCTTGATGACGGTCTGATCAGGCCGGAACCCATTGACGGAAGGTAGACGGTGGCAGGGAATACAGCTGCGGATGGCATCACCAATCCGCCGATCGACGACCTGCTCGAAGTCGTTGACAGCAAGTACCGCCTTGTCATCATGGCGGCCAAGCGGGCGCGGCAGATCAATGCCTACTACGCCCAGCTCGGCGAGGGCCTGCTGGAGTACGTGGGACCGCTGGTCGAAACCCGCGTGCAGGAGAAGCCCCTGTCGATCGCACTGCGGGAGATCCGGCAGCGGATGCTGTCCGCCGTGGAGACGGCGGAGAGCTGACCTCCTGACGCTGAGCGGGGAACGTGCCGGCGCGCATCGTCCTTGGCGTTGGAGCGGGTATCGCCGCCTACAAGGTGTGCGAACTGCTCCGGCTGCTCACTGAGGCCGGCCACCAGGTACGTGTGGTCCCGACCCAGGACTCGCTTCGGTTCGTGGGCGCCGCCACCTGGGCGGCCCTATCCGGGCAGCCGGCCACCGTGAGCGCCTTCGACGGCGTACACGAGGTGCCGCACGTCCGGCTGGGCAAGGAGGCGGATCTCGTCTTCGTGGCCCCCGCCACGGCTGATCTGCTGGCGCGGGCCGCCGCCGGGCGGGCCGACGACCTGCTCACCTCGATCCTGCTGATGGCCCGGTGCCCGGTGGTCTTCGCGCCCGCCATGCACACGGAGATGTGGGAGCATCCAGCCACCGGGGCCAATGTGCGCACCCTCCGGGAGCGTGGCTGCCTGGTTCTCGACCCGGCAGCCGGGCGGCTGACCGGCGCCGACACGGGTCCTGGCCGCCTGCCCGAGCCCGAAGAGCTCTACCAGGCCGCGGCCCGGGTGCTCGCCCGGGGCATAGCCGGGCTCGCGCCGGATCTGGTGGGGCGCCGTGTCGTGATCAGCGCGGGCGGCACCAGGGAGGAACTCGACCCAGTCCGCTTTCTCGGCAACTGGTCATCCGGCCGGCAGGGCTACGCGCTCGCCCGGACCGCCGCCGCCCGCGGCGCGGAGGTGACCCTGGTGTCGGCGAATGTGGACCTCGCCGACCCGGCCGGGACCAAGGTGGAGCGGGTGACCTCGGCCTGGCAGCTGAAGTCGGCGATGCTGGCCGCCGCGGCGGGCGCGGACGCCGTGGTCATGGCCGCCGCCGTCGCCGACTACCGGCCCGAGGCCAGAAGCGACGAGAAGATCAAGAAGACCGGCGCCGACCCGGTACCGCTGCGGCTGGTCGAGAACCCCGACATCCTGCGTGAGCTGGCCAGAGGCCGGCGGCCCGGCCAGGTCATCGTCGGGTTCGCGGCCGAGACCGAGGACGTGCTCGCACACGGGCGGGAGAAACTGGCCGCCAAGGGGCCCGACCTGCTCGTGGTCAACCGGGTCGGGCCGGGCGTCGCGTTCGGCACCGACGACAACGAGGCCGTGGTGCTCGGGGCCGACGGGAGCGCCACGCCGGTCCCGCAGGGGCCCAAGGATGTGCTCGCCGACGTGGTCTGGGACCTGGTCGCTGCCCGGCTGGCCGGGCCAGCCGGCCAGGACGGACCAGCGGCGCGGGCCGGGCACGAGTAGTCGGCCTAGGCCGGGTTCGGCATCGCGCACTACCGGGCCCCGCTACACTCGGCAGGACCCCGCCGCCAGCAGAACGAGACCTCGCTCCCAGCAGAAAAGGAAGTCAGGTGGCCCGTCGCCTCTTCACCTCCGAGTCGGTCACGGAGGGTCATCCCGACAAGATGGCTGACCAGATCAGCGATGCCATCCTGGATGGAATGCTCAAGGACGACCCGAGCAGCCGTGTCGCTGTGGAGACCCTGATCACCACCGGCCAGGTGCACGTGGCCGGCGAGGTGACCACTGAGACCTACGTCGACATCCCGGGCATCATCAGGGACAAGATCCTCGAGGTCGGATACGACTCATCGGCCAAGGGATACGACGGGGCGTCCTGTGGCGTGTCGGTATCCATCGGGTCCCAGTCACCCGATATCGCCCAGGGCGTCCTGGACGCGTACGAGCACCGGGAGGGCGAGGGCTCCAGCGAACTGGACCGGCAGGGCGCCGGCGATCAGGGGCTGATGTTCGGGTACGCGTGCCGGGACACCGCAGAGCTGATGCCCCTGCCGATCATGCTGGCGCACCGGCTCGCCCGGCAGCTGTCGCACGTGCGCCGCAACGGGGAAGTTCCCTACCTGCGGCCGGACGGGAAGACCCAGGTGACCATCGAGTATGCCGGCGATCAGCCGGTCCGCCTCGACACGGTGGTGGTCTCGGCGCAGCACGCTCCCGATATCGACCTCAAGGAACTGCTCGCCCCCGACGTCCGCGACCTCGTGGTGGCGCCAGTGCTGGCCGGTCTGGACCTTGACACCTCCGGCTACCGTCTGCTGGTTAACCCGACCGGGCGGTTCGAGGTCGGCGGCCCCATGGGCGACGCCGGCCTGACCGGCCGCAAGATAATCATCGACACCTACGGCGGGATGGCCAGGCACGGCGGCGGGGCGTTCTCCGGGAAGGACCCGTCCAAGGTCGACCGCAGCGGGGCCTACGCGATGCGGTGGGTGGCCAAGAATGTCGTCGCGGCCGGCCTCGCCGACCGCTGCGAGACGCAGGTCGCGTACGCGATCGGCAAGGCCAAGCCGGTCGGGCTGTTCGTGGAGTGCTTCGGCACCGAGCAGGCGCCCGTGGAGCGGATCCAGGATG
>DAITAE010000055.1:0-8419 GCA_036824445.1 Streptosporangiaceae bacterium
ATCCAGTTGTCCCACTGCGCATTCGCGCGGAACCGGCGGAGCGCTTCGATGTCGACAGTCCCGGCCACCCACGAGGACGCGCCGCTGTAGTTGTGCCGCCCGACGATCTGCCCGCGGTAGTCGACCACGGCCGACCCGCCACCGAAGGTGTCGATCGGGATAGCGGAGTCCGAGTGCAGGTAATAGGTGCCGACATTGCATGCGATCAGGTAGAAATTGTTGTCGAGAGCACGCGCGCGATTCTGGATCTCGAACAGGCCGTTGCCGACGTGCGGGTGCGGGTACGGGCCCCGGTAGACGATCTCCGCGCCGTTCATCGCCAGGCCGCGGGCGTTTTCGGGATATGAGCCCTCGTTGGCCATGAGGAATCCCAGCCGGCCTATTTCTGTGTCGGCCACGGGGTAGAAAGCATCGAGGTTGCGGCCGTACAGCTCGATCCACTTGTCCCAGACGTTGTGCGGGGTCACCGAGTGCTCCACCGGCAGCAGCGGCACTACTTTGTGATGCTTGAGGATCACTTCGCCGTCCGGGCTGAGGATGAAGCCGACGTTGAAGAAGCGCCCGGGGAACTCGGGATGCCGGGCCTTCGCCTGTGCCATCAGGAAGGCGTTCCACTGCCGGGCGAGCCGGCCCAGGTAGTCCGTTTCCGGGCCCGGGACGTCGATCGCGCATTCCCGGGCAAACTCTTCGTGATCGAGGTCAAGGACTTCGTCGTTGAAGCCCTGCAGGGCACCTTCGGGCACGGCGATGAGCCGCACCGGCAAGTCCAGGCTGGACAGCCAGGATGCGGCCTTGATCAGGTGCGAGATGTGCTCCAGGTTGGCCGCGATCTCATCGCGGTGACCGATGCCACGCATGGTGGGGACCAGGCCCACGGCCTGATAAGGCTCGATCATGGCTCTTCCCTTCGACCCGTGAGCCTCAGCCGCGAGCCGGCCCGCTCACCCGGTGCTGCCCTCCTTGTTCTACCTGGGGGCCTGCCGCTCTGTCTGCAGCTTCGTACTCCGTCTGCGGCTTCGCGTTCCGTCCGCCGCCTCGCGCCCTGTCCGCGGCCTCGCGCCGGGCCTAGCGGCCATCCCCCAGCGTCTGGGCCCGCGCCCGGCGCAGGTCGGTGCGGACGCTGTGGCCAAGCCGGCGAGTCTCCTGGCGGTTGAGCATGGCGCCCGCGACCGCACCTGTGAGCAGCGGGCCCAGGGAGAACGCGCTCCTGCCCATGCGGGTGGCGAGCCTCCAGCGCAGCCGCCGCGCCAGCGGCGATCCCGCGGCCAGCACCAATCCGCCGGGAATCATGGAGACACCGCGGCGGTGCGCCCACGCCGCGACGTAGGAGGTCGTCCGGTCCATGGCGTTGCCCGTGGCCGGCATCCCGTATGCCTCGTGCAGCTCGGCCACCAGCTTGACCTCGATGCCGATCAGGGCCAGCGTCTCGGTCGCTACCTCGACGGGATAGGCGGGCAGGGCCGGCAGCGCCGCCCATGCCCCGACCGCCCCGCCGATTGCAGCAGATGCCCGGGCCGCGCTCTCGATGAGTGCGTCGGCGATGTCCTCGGCCGACCGGCCGGGGAACTGCGCGCGCAACGCCGCCTGGTCGCGCACCCGCAGCCGCTGGGCCATGGCCAACACCTGCGCGGACAGCCGCCCCGTGCTCGAACCCACCCTGCGCCGGGCCGTACCCACCCTGCGCCGGGCCGAGCCCACCCCGCGCCGGGCCGAGCCCATCCCGCGCCGGGCCGAGCGCACGCCGCGCCCACTTGCCCGTGCGCCGGAACGTGCGGCCCCGGCGATCGACGCGACCAGCCGGCGCCGTTCGGTCGGCTGGTCAGCCTCGCTGACCTCGGTCGCCAGCTCGGCGGCACGTTCCACGACGGCATCCTCGGCTGCCTGCGGCGGCTTGCCCGGTCCGCTTCCTACGTTGGCCATGCCAGGCACCTACCCGCCATTGCGGACGATGACCGCGGACTCGGCCACTGACGGCATCCATTACACGTGTGCGCTAGAGTCACGCCGTGGCAGACAGCAATGACTGGCGGGTGACGATCTCGCTGGCCGACCCCTCACTCCTCGAACGTGCTCAGCAGTCGTTTTCCGGGCATGAGGTGGACCAGGACGTCCGCCGCCAGCTCGGGCGCAGCATCGCTGTCGGTGCGGGCGACTCACAGATCTTCCTGTACGCCGGCACCGAGCTCGCCGCCAGGGACGCCGAGCGGGTCGCCCGCGAGGTGCTCGCCCGCCAGGGCATCCGGGCGGAGTTCACACTGCACCGCTGGCACCCTATCGAGGAGGAGTGGGAGACGCCGGACGTCGCGATGCCGCGGACCGACGCCGAGCGACAGGCAGAACATGAGCGACTAGAGGACGCCGAAACCGCCGAGTCCGTCGCCACCGGGGTCGCCCAGTGGGAAGCCAGGGTCGAGTTCCCGTCGCACCACGAGGCGGTCGCGCTGGCAGACAAGCTGCGCAGCGAAGGCCGGACGGTCATACGGCGCTGGAGGTTCCTGGTCGTCGGCGCCAACAACGAGGACGACGCCCGCGAACTCGCCGAGCAGATCAGGCGGGAGGCACCGCCAGATGCCACGGTCCGCGCCGAGCACTCCGGCGTGCGCCTGCCGTTCATACCCTTCTGACCGCGGGATCCGGCGGCTGCGCGACACCGGGGCGGCTGCGTGACACCGGGGCGGCTGACGGCCCGGCGGTACCTGGTATGCGAGGCTGTGGACGTACCCGCGAGGCGGCAGGAGGCCGACATGGCTGACACGGCGTCGGAGCCGGACGATCCTGAGGCCGGGACGAACTCCAGGGACGGAGGGGGCCTGAAGGGCGAGGCGAGTCCCGAGGACGAGGCGCGGCGCAAGTTCCGCGACGCGCTGGAACGGAAGCGCGCCAACGAGGCTGACAATTCCCGCACGGGGCGGGGCAAGGACACCGGGAAGATCCACGGCGTGCACGGCCCGGCCCGCAGGCGGCGCTCGTTCCGCCGCAAGAGCGGCTGAAGCCGCGGCCCCCGGGGGTCAGCCGGGCGACCATCCGGGGTCGCGCCCGGCGAGCGCGACAACGCGATCAAGGAACCGCGCGTCGCCGGGCACCTGCCGGGAAGGCCCAAACGGCACCTCCGGGCCAGCCGGAGCGTCGGGGCTGGCGAACTGGATGAGGAAACGCTGCGCGGCATCCAGCAACTCTGGTTCGCAGGTGTAGGGCTGCCCGGTCGCCCGGGCGACATCCCACCCGTGCACGGCGAGCTCGTCGGCGGCGACGAGACCGACCACCTCGGCCGGGGAATCCGCGCCGGCGATCCTCGTCATGCCGGTCCACGCTTCAGGCTCCCGCCAGGCCTGCCCCAGCGCCGCGAGATCACGCGGGATCCGTTCCCGCCAGTCCTCGCCCAGGCGGGCCGCGTCCCCCGGCGGGTTCTGCTCCACGTACTGGCTGCGTTCCTTGTTCGCCGCGGCGGTGAACGCGAGCGCCAGCCCGCCAATGTGCTCGATCAGGTCGCCGAGCGTGTATGCCGGGCACGGCGTGGGCTTGCCCAGCTCGTCATCCCCGACGCGCGCGACCAGACCGCCCAGTCGCTGGGCCGCTGGCCCCAGATCCACGATGTTCATAATGAACCAGACGATGCCACAAACCGGAAGTCATCGGCAGGCTCATGTCTGGCCCGGAGTGCCGATCGGTGCCGCCCACCCCGGGCGCGGTATCAGGCAGAACGGGTGCCCGGCCGGGTCCGCGTATACCCGTGAGCCGCCGTCCCCGCCCGCCAGCCGCCGCGCACCCAGCGCCAGCACGCGCGGCTCGGCCGCGTTCATGTCGTCGACCATGACGTCGAAATGCATCTGCTGCGGCCGGCCGGGATCCGGCCACTGCGGTGGCTGGAAGTCCGGCGCGAGCTGGAACCCGATGCCGGACGCTGCGTCGTCTCTCGAGACGACCACGAAATCGTGCTCCTGCCAGGTGATCGGGAGGCCGAGGAGCTCGGCGTAGAACCCGGCGAGCGCTGCCGGGTCGGGACAGTCGACGATCACATGGTGAAGGCGTCCGATCATGGCGTACATCCTTGCACCGGCGCGCCCGGGCACGAGCGGTGTGGCCCTGGCGGTCCGTCCCGCGCAGCGGTGACTGCCCCGGCCGCCAGCTAGGGTGGAACGGCCATGACATACACCGCCGACCCACGCGTCGACGCCTTCATCGGCGCCCTGCCCGAGTGGCAGCAGGCCATCTGCCGCGAGGTCCGCGGCCTGGTCCACGCCGCGGACCCGGAGGTAACGGAAACCATCAAGCGCACCACCCAGCCGTACTTCGTGCTGGAGGGCAACATCTGCGCGCTGCTGGCGGCGAAGGACCACGTCAACGTCTTCCTCTACGACGGCGGCATCGTCCCCGACCCCGATGGGATCATCACCGGCGGCCACGGCAACAAGACCGCCCGCACCGTCGCCGTCCGCCAGGGCGAAACCATCAACGCACCCGCCCTGGCCGCCATGTTCCGGCAAATCATTGCCAACAACCGCGCCGGCGGCTGGCGCAAGTTGAAGCGCGAAAGCTGATTTTTGAAGCGCGAAAGCTGAATCGCTGTTATTGAGCCCCGCTGCCGGTCAGCCGAATAGGCAGCGTGGGGCCCTTCATCGGCGGCATCCGCGGCACGGCCGAGAACGCCGTGACCGGCTACCGGGAAGCGCGCTCGAGCACTTCGGGGTGGGCCCGCCGGTAGTGCTCGGTCAGTACTTCGCTCACTTTGCCGGGCCGGTACGCGACCGTGCGATGGCAGATCTGGCAGCGCGTAACCGGAAGACGCGTAACGGTCACCGGGAAGCGGCGGGAACTTGCGGTGCTCATCACATCTCATAATGCCAGCCCGGAGGCGTGAAGGCGAATTCGGCGACGTTTCCGTGGTGCACTCCGGCCATCCCGCCGGGGATGTCAGGCCTTCGCCGCCCCGAGGCCGAGCAAGGCGGCCAGCCCCAGAGCGCTCCGTGGTGCGTAGGCGATGCGCCACAGCCCTCCGGTCGCCGCCGCGTACGCCTCGTCCTGCCAGGGATGGGCGTGCGCCGGGCCGCCGCCGTTATGCAGGTCGTGGACCAGCAGCGCGGCCATCAGCACCTTGCAGGTGGCGGGCTCGAAGACCTCAACGCCGAACCGGTGCGCGCCGGCGTATGCCGCCGCCAGCGCCCGGTTCCGCACGACCGACTTCGTGCGCGTCGGCGGCGCGACGTTCAGCGACACCGTTGCCCCACCGTCGCGGGCGAGTGCGGCGCGCCACCGTTGCAGGCGTTTCGCCAGGGCGTAGTTGGGCCCTTGCTGGGCAACCAGGCTGTCGCTGATGCCGGGATCGGTGCCGGGCAGGTAGGCGCGGCGCAGCAGCCGCCCGCCCGACAGCGTCCGCAATGGGCGGCCGGCCAGCTTCGCGCCACGTGACCGGGACGCGTAGGCGCGCGCCGACTGCGCGACCGCATCGCCACTCACGGCGAACACGTCGGTCGGCGTGGCCAGGAACGCGAGCGCCAGATCGTCCCGCGCGGCCTGAAGGCGCAGGGTGAGCGCGTCGACGGCGGCGGACACCCGTACGTTCGCCGCGCCGTCGGCGTAGACGTAGTTGCCCAGCACCAGCGGGCCGCCGATGCCCGCCAGCCAGTCCGCGGCTGCGGGGACGTCGCCGACCAGGTCGAGGCCTCCCCGCTCCCGCAGGCCGACATCGCCTGGGACACCGTGTGCGGCCCGCTGCGGCGCGACCGGCACGAGCAGGGTTCCTCCCGCGCCCTGCGCCGTGCGCAGGACCCGCTCCCAGAGTGGAGGATGTGGCAGGTCGATCCCGGCCACCCGTGCACCCCAGCTGAGCAGGACCGGCAGCGGGCCGATCTCGGCTCCAGCGCCGAGCACGGCCACCGTCCGCCCGGGCAGACGGAGCCACTCCGGATGAGCCGCAACCGCCCGGAGCGCGTCGGCGCAGGTCGGTTCGATGACCCCGGCGGCCACCCAGGCGTCCAGCCGGCGCGCCAGCGCGTCGCCCCGCAGCCGCTCGCCGTGGTACGGCAGCGCGAACTCACTCTCCGCCTCCCCGGTGCCGTGCACGGTGGCCGTGGCGAACGGGTGCTGCCCGGGACCGGTCAGCAGAGAGTCGAGACGCGCCTCGCCACCGCCGGGCGTGGCGACCCGCATCCGCGCATGCAGTGAGTCCAGACCCGCCCGGGCGATCGCCAGCCAGGCCGCCTTCGAGGCCAGGCCGGCCTCGATGAGCCGCCGGAAGTGCACGAGGTACCCCGACCGCCAGTTCGTCTCATGTTCCGCACCGAGCGCGCCGGCCGCGTCCACCGGGCGGAGTGCGTCGGCGACCACGGCGCGGCCCAGCGCCGACGTGCTCCGGCGCCCGTCCGGCGACGCGGGGAACACCACCCCGGCAAGCTCGTCGCTGCTCATCGCCCTCCTGACGTTGCCCGCCGGGCAACGAGGGATTGTCCTGTCACCGGTTCAGGATGCGCAGCCGCTGCGGGTCGTACGGCGGCGCGATCTGCAGCCGGGCGGGCAGCTCGCCCTCCGGGTTGCGCACGCGGAAGTCGGCCTCCTTGAGCCACTCGCCGGTGACGCCGTCGTCGTTGGCCACCTGCGCCAGCCCGACCGGCCCGCCCACCGTGTAGCCGTAGGCGGCGGCCCGGACGTAGCCGGCCCACGCGCCGCCGGCGAGCACCGGCTCGTTGCCGAACAGGTCCGCCGCCGGGTCGTCGACGACCAGGCTGACGACGCGGTGCCGGGGCGGCCCCTGCTCCCGCGCCTTGAGCAGCGCGTCGCGGCCGATGAACCCGCCGGGCTTGTCCCACGCGACGGCGAACCCGAGCCCCGCCTCGATGGGGTTGTCGGTGTTGTCGATGTCGACCCCCATGTCGCGGTAGCCCTTCTCCAGCCGCAGGCTCGACATCGCCTGCAGGCCGACCGGCCGGAAGCCGAGGTCGTCGCCGGCCGCCACCAGGTCGTCGTACACCCCGGCCGCGTACTCGGCCGGGACGTGCAGCTCCCAGCCGAGCTCACCGACGTACGTGACCCGGATGGCGAGCACCGGCGCGTAACCGACGTGGATCTGCCGCGCGGTCAGGTACCCGAACGCGTCGTTGGACAGGTCGGCGTCGGTCAGCCGGCCGATCAGCGCTCGTGACGCCGGGCCCTGCACCGTCAGCAGGGTCGTGCCCGAGGTGACGTCGGTGACGGTGACGGTCTCGCCGTCCCGCGTCGCCCGCCTGATCAGGGGCTCGATCCGGCGGTGGATGATGTCGCTGGCGATGACCAGGAACTTCTCCTCCTCCAGCCAGGTCACCGTGACGTCGGCGATGATCCCGCCCGATTCGTTCAGCCACTGGGTATAGACGAGCCTGCCCGGCGCGAGGAGCACGTCGTTGGCCGACAGCCGGCTGAGCACGGTGCCAGCGTCCGGCCCCTGCACGATCAGCTTGGCCATCAGGCTCATGTCGATCACGCCCACTGCTTCGCGGACCGCCGCGTGCTCGCGCCCGACAATCGCGTGCGAGGCGGGCCGCCGGTAGTCCAGGCGGGGCACCGGCGCCTCACCGTCGGCGAACCACTCGGCGTACTCCCAGCCGGCCGAGACGCCGAAGTGGGCGCCGGCCGCGGCCAGCCGGTCGTGCAGCACCGACCGGCGCACGTTCCGCGCGGTCGACGGCTGCCAGGACGGCCACACCGCGTCGCCGAACAGCACCCCGAGCTGCTCGACCGTGCGCTCGGCCCGGAACCGGCGGGAGTTCTCGTGCGCCGGGGCCCGGTCCACCGCGACGGCGGTCGCGTCGAGCGGCGGCACCCCGTCGACGATCCAGTGCGCGAGCATGCTGCCCACCCCGCCGCCGGACAGGATGCCCAGCGAGTTCAGGCCCGCCGCCACGAAGTAGCCGTCCAGCTCGGGCGCCGGGCCGAGCAGCGGCCGGACGTCGGAGGTGAACGACTCCGGGCCGCAGAAGAACGTCCGCACCCCGGTCTCGGCCAGCGACGGTATCCGGTTCAGCGCCGGGCCGAGGAAGGGTTCCAGCCGCTCCCAGTCGGGCGGCAGCTTGCCGAACGAGAAGCCCCGCGGGACCCCGTCCAGCGACCAGGGCGCCGCCACCGGCTCGAACAGCCCGACCAGCATCCCGTCGCCCTCGGGCCGGTAGTAGCCGTAGTTGTCCGGGTCCTCGATCACCGGCAGGTCGGCGTCCATCCCGGGGACCGTGTCGGTGAGCAGGTAGTAGTGCTCGGCCGCCTGCAGCGGCACGGCGACCCCCGCCAGCGCGCCGAACTGCCGTGCCCACATGCCGGCCGCGTTCACCACGACCTCGGTCTCGATCGGGCCGGCCTCGGTGAGGACGGCGCTGACCCGCCGCCCGCGGGTCTGCATGCCGGTCGCGGCCACGCCCTCGATCACCCGCACGCCCAGCTGCCGGGCGCCCTTGGC
>DAITAE010000055.1:8519-13767 GCA_036824445.1 Streptosporangiaceae bacterium
CGGTCGCGGCCACGCCCTCGATCACCCGCACGCCCAGCTGCCGGGCGCCCTTGGCGAGCGAGGTGGCCACGCCCACCGGGTCGGCCCGGCCCTCGTCGGAGACGAAGAAGGCCGACAGCACGTCGTCGGTGCGGGCCAGCGGCCACATGGCGGCGAGCTCGGCCGCTGAGATCTCGGTGTCCTCGACGCCGAACCCGTGCATCCAGGCCGCCTCGCGGCGCAGCGCGTCCTGCCGCTCGCGGGTGGTGGCGAGCGAGAGATGCCCGACCGCGCGGAAGCCGGTGGAGTGCCCGGTCTCGGCCTCCAGCCGGGCGTACAGGTCACGCGAGTACCGGCTGAAGAACAGCGCGGTCTCGTCCGTCATGCCGGCCGAGGTGATCAGCCCGGCAGCGTGCCAGGTCGTCCCCGCGGTCAGCTGGTGCTGCTCGAGCAGCACCACGTCCGTCCAGCCCAGGTGCGCCAGGTGGTAGGCGATGCTGCAGCCGGTGACGCCGCCGCCGACAATCACCACCTGAGCCCGGGCCGGAACATCCCCGCCAGTAGTTCCCGGATCGATCGCCACGATGTACCTTCCCGGCCCGCCCGACCAGGACATCAGAGCACGGCGCCGCCCCGGCGGTCCAGGGGATGGGTGCCCGGGGCGGGCAGAGATTAGGGCAGGGGCACTGTGCCAGACTGGCCGCATGCCGAGGGGCCGCCGTTCGTGATCGCTGACGGCAGGCCCGGGGCGCGGCGCCCTGATAAGGCGCAGGTCCGCGACGCCACCCGCGCTGTCTACACCGCTTTCATCGCTAACGGATTCATCTTTGCCAGCTGGGCCGCCCGCATCCCGCAGGTGCGCGACGGCCTGGGGGTGACCCCGGGCGTGCTTGGGCTCATCCTGCTGTCCATAGCGGTTGGCTCGACTATCGCCACGCCGCTGTCCGGGCTGGTCATCACCCGGCTCGGGGACTCCCGAACCGTCGCCGTGATGTCGCTGACCGCGGCCGCCGGCATGGCCACCGTCGCAGCCGGCTACCGGTATGGCATCCCGCCGGTGGCGGCCGGGCTGTTTCTGTTCGGCTTCAGCAGCGGCACCTGGGATGTGGCGATGAACGTGCAAGGCGCCGTCGTCGAGCAGGCGCTGGGCCGGGCGATCATGCCCAGGTTCCACGCCGGGTGGAGCATCGGGACGGTGGCTGGCGCCGGCGCCGGGGCGGCCATGGTCGCCCTCAGCGTGCCGGTCGGCGTGCACCTGTTCGCGGTCGCGGTCGCGGTCGCGGTCGCCGTGCCCATCGCAGCCCGCCGTTTCCTCCCGCATGCCCGCGCCCCCGTGCCCACCGGCACCGGGCACCCGGACGAGACGCCAGCCCGGCGCAGCCCTCTCACGGCATGGACCGAGCCGCGGACCCTGCTCATCGGCCTGTTCGTGCTGTGCATGGCCTTCGCGGAGGGAACCAGCAACGACTGGCTCAGTCTCGCGGTCATCGGCGGCTACCACACGGCAGCCGCCCTCGGCACCCTCACGTTCGCCGTCTTCCTGGCCGCGATGACCGCAGGCCGCTGGTTCGGCCCCGCGTTCATCGACCGGTACGGCCGGGTCCGGGTCCTGCGAGCGGGTACTGCCACCGCCCTGGCCGGCCTGCTCCTGATCGAGGCCGGTGGGCTGCTGCCGGTCGCGCTGGCTGGGGCGGCGCTGATGGGGCTTGGGACGTCCCTGGGGTTTCCTGTCGGTATCAGCGCCGCCGCCGACGATCCCCGGTATGCACCCGGCCGGGTCAGCACCGCCGCCTCGATCGGCTACCTGGCCTTCCTCGCCGGGCCTCCGGCCGTCGGTTTCCTCGCCGACCACGTCGGCGTCCTGCGCGGCCTGTCCATCGCTGGCGCGCTGCTCGCCGTCGCCTTCCTCCTCTGCCCCGTCACCGCACCGATCAGCCCGTCCAACCCAGTGAGTACCCGGGAACGCTAATAATTGACATTGACTAGTCAGTCGTGGATACTCGGGATTGAACGCAGCCACCGCTGCCCGCTCCGAGGAAGGACAACGTGATGAACCTCACGCAAGCCACTCCCACCGCGCCGGTCCGGGTCCCCGCCAACCACGCCGTGACCAAGCGGCTCGGCAACTGGACCACCGCGCGCCGGTTCCAGGTCCGCGCCCACCGTGGCCACGCCGTGCTGGACCTGCGCTCCCCGCAGATCCCGGCCGGTGACATCGAGGTTGAGGCCGACCTCGATCACGCCACGCTCAAGCTGCTGGTCGCCGCCGACGCCGTGGTGGACGACTGGGACCTGCGGATCATTGGTCGCGGCCGGGTCAAGGACGCTGAGCGCCCGGGCGGCCCCGGCGGGCGGCGTATCGTCGTCACCGGCCAGATGCGCCGTGGCGAGATCCGCGTCCACCGGGGTGGCATCGCCCAGCTGTCGGCCATGTTCTCCCGCGAGTACTGGGCCGACCTGCGGCGGGCACACAAGGAAGGCGGGTTCCCGACCGTGGATGACCCCACCCGCATCGCCTGAACAACCACCACAGTGCAGCGCGTGCCGCCTCGTGCGGCACGCGCTGCGGAGGATCAGATGGCAAAGAAACGCAAGGTGAGCAACCTGCTCGCGCTGGCCGTGCTGTCCTACCTCACGCAGCGCCCGATGCACCCCTACGAGCTGGGCCGTACGCTGCGCGACCACGGCGACGAGCGCAGCATCAAGTTCAACCACGGCTCGCTGTACATGGTGGTCCAGCAGCTGGAGCGGGCGGGGTTCATCACCGAACAGGAAACCAGCCGCGAAGGGCAGCGCCCAGAGCGCACCGTGTACGCCCTCACCGCAGCCGGGCGGGACGAACTGCACGACTGGCTGCGCGAGCTGGTCGAGGAGCCGCAGCACGAATACCCGCACTTCGTCGCCGCGCTCTCCCTGATCGCAGCGCTGCCCCCCAGCGAGGTTCTCACCTTGCTCCGGCGGCGGCTCACCCGGCTCGCCGAGCAGCGCGCCGAGATCCGGGCCATCATCGACGACACGCTCGCCCAGGGCGTGCCAGGGCTGTTCCTGATCGAGGAGGAATACCGGCTCACCCTGCTGGATGCCGAGTCGTCGTTCGTCGAGCGGTTCATCGGGCGGATCACCGACCCGGAAGCCGGCTGGGGCCCCCTGTGGGCCGAATTCCACGGCGAGCCCGCCTCCAGCGAGGAACGGCGGCAGGCGTGACCCGCCCGGGGCCGCCAGGTGCCTGGGCCTAACGGCTCGGCCCCGCACTGCGGGCCCTCGCCGCCCGCGGCGGGATGCGCCCAGGCACTGTCGGCCGTGGGCCGGGTCGCGGCCGTGTGGCAGCACGAGAAGGCCCGCCAGAGGTTACGGGAGAAATCACCACGTTTGTGGCGGGAGGCCCGGTTTGACACTTTAGAACATATGTTCGATAGTGTCGGGCTATGGGAGCGGAGATGGCCAGCCTCACGTCCCTGTTGCCGCGACGGCACGACGAGGACGTGGTGCCGGATGGCGCAAGGCTGCCGGTGCTCCCTGCCCTGCGCGGGCTGCTGCCGGGAGGGCTGCAGTGCGGGACGGTGGTGGCGGTGGGGCACTGGGGCCTGCTCTGCCTGGCCGTCGCGGCGGGCGCATCAGCGGCTGGGGCCTGGTGCGCGGCCGTCGGGTTGCCGCAGCTGGGGGTGGCGGCGGCGGCCGGCGCCGGGCTGGATCCTGGCCGCCTGCTGCTGATCCCGGATCCGGGCGCTGGCTGGCCGCAGGTGGTGGCCTCGCTGATTGACGGATGCGAGCTGGTCCTCCTCCGCCCGCCCGGCCGGCCATCTGCCCAGGTGCGCACCAGGCTCGCCGCCACCCTGCGGCGCCGCGGGGGGGTGCTGGTGGTGGCGGGCGGCTGGGACGGCGCCCAGGCCCGGCTGCTCGTGGTCCGCCAGGAATGGGCGGGGATCGGGACCGGCCACGGGCGGCTGCGCGCCCGGCGGGTGCAGGTGGCGGCGGACGGCCGGGGCGCGGCGGCGCGGTTGCGGACACGCTGGCTGTGGCTGCCGGGACCGGACGGCTCGGTGGGCGCCGTGGACCAGATCACCGCTTCCGGGCAGGACATGCGGGACACCGGATGACGGCGGCCGGGGACCTGCCCGAGCGGGTGCTGGTCGTCCGGTGCCCGGGCCGGCCGGCCGTGGGCCGGGAACCGGGGGCGGCCGGCGGCGAGGCGGCCCCGGGCAGCGGGGAGGTGTGGGACACAGGGCCCGGGGCGCCGGAATTCGGGCAGGTGGTGTCCGTGGTGGAAGGATTCTGCCCGCGGGTGGAGGTGCTGCATCCCGGTGCGTGCGCCATCGGCGCCCGCGGCCCGGCCCGGTATTTCGGCGGGGAAGGCGCCCTGGCGGCAAAGATCATCGAAGCCGTCGCCGGCGGCGGCTTCGCCTGCCAGGTGGGCATCGCCGACGGCCTTTTCGCCGCCTTCCTCGCAGCCGAGCATGCTCAGCGCCCCCGGGACACCCGGCGGGCGCAACCTGGCGCGGTCATGAGGGTGCCTCCCGGCCGTACCCGGGCTTTCCTGGCCCCG
Source organism: Streptosporangiaceae bacterium (assembly GCA_036824445.1). GTDB lineage: Bacteria > Actinomycetota > Actinomycetes > Streptosporangiales > Streptosporangiaceae > UBA9676. Next base: position 13,042 of record DAITAE010000055.1, read on the forward strand.
CTCCCGGTCAGCGTGCTGGACAGCCCGGATCTGACGGACCTGCTCCCCCGGCTGGGCATCAGGACGCTGGGAGAGTTCGCCTCGCTGCCGGCCGCCGAGGTGGCGAACCGGTTCGGGACACCGGGTGTGGTCGCTCACCGGCTGGCGCGCGGCCTGGGCCGTCGGCCGCTGGCACCCCGCCCCCCATCGGCCGACCTTTCGGTGGGGCAGGAGTTCGACCCGCCCGTTCGCCTGGCGGAGCCGGTGGTGTTCGCTGCCAAGGCGCTGGCGGAGCGGATGCATAACGGCCTTGCGGCCAGCGGGCTCGCCTGCGTGCGGGTGCAGGTGCAGGTGGTTTGGGGCAACGGCCAGGAAATCACCCGGCTGTGGCGGCACGACGGGCTGCTTTCCGCGCTGGCGGTGGCCGAACGCGTCCGCTGGCAGCTGGCCAGCTGCCAAGCCTCCCAGGCACCGCCCACCGCCGACGGAAACCAAACAGCGGTTCGGATCCCCGTCCCCATAGGGACAGGAGAACGAACCACTGATGATTATCCGGGCGGGATCACGATGCTGAGGCTGATCCCCGATCAGCTGGTCCGCGACCACGGCCGGCAGCTCGGCCTGTGGGGAGACGCCGTGGTCAGCGACCGGGTGGCCCGCGCCGCCGTCCGTGTCCAGGCCATGCTCGGGCACGGTGCGGTGACGCGCCCGGTGCCGGCGGGCGGCCGCAGCCCGGCCGAGCAGGTG
>DAITAE010000533.1:0-3541 GCA_036824445.1 Streptosporangiaceae bacterium
AGTACGGCGGCACCGTGCTGAAGACCTCGCTGTCCAAGGACGACGAGAAGGAGCTTCAGGACGCCCTGCACGGGGACGAGGCCTCCACGCAGTAGCTCGTGAGCGTTTCCGACCTGGCCATTGTGGCGGCGCTGGTCTTTGGCTGGGGCACGCTGTCGGCCAGGTTGGAACGCTTCGACGTCACCGCCCCGATCACCTTCGTCGTCGCCGGGCTGCTGCTTACCCACGGGCCGCTGGCGTTCCTGGCCGTCGCACCCAGCAACGAGCTGATCAAGGAACTGGCGGAGTTCACCCTCGTCCTGATCCTGTTCTCTGACGCGTCCAGGGTGGGGCTGCACGAGTTGCGGGCGGATGCGGGTCTGTACCTGCGGCTGCTCGGGGCCGCGCTGCCGGTCACGATCGGCCTGGGGACGCTGCTGGCGCTTGCCCTGCTCGGCGGCGGCAATATCTGGCTGGCACTGCTGGTGGGCGCGGCGCTGGCGCCCACCGATGCGGCGCTTGGCGCGGGCATGATGGCCAACCCGGCGATACCGGCAAGGATCCGCCGCCTGATCAACGTCGAAAGCGGCCTCAACGACGGGATCGCGACCCCGTTTGTGTCGATCGCGATAGCGGGAGCGGCAACGGGAGGGGAGATTGCCGGCCACGGTCCAGCCGCGGCCACCGCCGAGCTGGCCGTGGGCCTTCTCGTCGGCGTGGCCCTGGGCGGAATCGGTGGCCTGCTGGTGAACGCGGCGCGCAAGCGCGGCTGGATCGCTGAGGGTTTCGCCGGTTCGGCCGGGCTTGGCCTCGCGGTCTGCACGTACGCGTCCGCACTGGCGCTGCACGGAAACGGGTTCATCGCCGCGTTTGTCGGCGGTCTGGCGTTCGGCACGGTGAGAGGCCGCCGCGGTGAGCCCCTGGTGCCGTTCGTCGAGGAAACGGGCGCCCTGGTGTCGTTGCTGGTGTGGCTGACGTTCGGCGCTGTCGCGGTCGCACCCGCGGTGGAGAGCCTGACCTGGCAGATCGTGCTGTACGCCGTGCTCAGCCTCACTGTGATCCGGATGGTGCCGGTGGCGGTCGCGCTGATCGGTGCCGGGCTCGGCCGGGCCACGGTCGCCCTCGTGGGCTGGTTCGGTCCCCGCGGGCTGGCGTCGGTGGTGTTCGCTCTCCTTGCGCTGGAGGATCTGGGCGATCGCACCGCCCATACCGCCGTGGCCGTCATCACGATCACCGTGATGATCAGCGTCGTCGCACACGGTGCCACGGCCGATCCGCTGGCCGCCCGTTACGCAAGGCTGCTCGCCCGCCAAACGGGCGGGCGATCCGATGCCGAGATGCCCGGCATACCGGAGCGCCGGCTCATCCGCCGGGCCGCTGGCGCGCGCGGCCCAGGCGGCGGTGCGACCACCGCTGCGGACGGCGACGAGCGCGCTTAGCCCCGGGCGTGCGTCAGCCCGGCGGCCCTGTCTCTGTCGTATCGACGAGCCCGTCGCGCCCATCCGGGTCCGCTGCTGCCGTGGCCTCGATCGGCTTGCGGGGGATGAGAACGCCGAGGACGAGCCCGATGAGGGTGAACACGAGCATCATCGTGAGCGCGACGGCGAAGGGCTTGCCCGCGGGCAGCTTGGCGGCCACCAGGGCCGAGCCGACCAGCGCCGTGCCGAACGAGGATCCCAGGTTCGAGACGCTGCGCGACAGGCCCGATATGTCGCCTTGGTCTTTGTCGGGGAAGCTGGACTGCACCACGTTGACCGACGAGGTCAGCATGACCCCCACCCCGACGCCGAACAGGAACAGCCCCGGTATCCAGGTCCAGATGGCCGAGTCCGCCCGGACCAGGGCCAGCAGCAAGATCATGCCGACGGCAGTGATCAGGAAACCGGCGATGATCAGCCACCGCTGCGGATGGCGCCGGGCAAACCGGTCGGCCCCGGCAGAGGCGATGAGGATACCGATCGTGCCGGGGGTGAGTATGAGGCCGGTTTGGATGGCGTTGTATTTCCAGACTTCCTGCAGGTAGACCGATACCACGAAGAACGTCCCCTGCAGGATCAGCCACTGGATGACCTGGGTGCCCAGCCCCAGGTTGGAGACCTTGTTACGGAACAGTCGCAGCGGCAGCAGCACCGCCTTGCCCTTTTTCTCGCGGCCGTGGACGTGCAGGAAGAACCACAGCAGGAACAGCGCGCCGATCGCCACGAACAGCCACACCGGGGAGATCGAGCCCTTCGGGATGACAACGGTGCTCCCAATATGGAAATCTGCCCGCGACTTGCCGAAGCCGTAGGTCCGCGACTGCAGAAGCCCGAGCACCACAAAGAACAGGCCCACCGCCGACAAGATGGCCCCTGTCAGATCGAACCGCGGCCGTGGCTCCGCCGGGCCCGGGTCGGTGATACCGCGGGCGAGCCAGATGATCCACGCCACCACCAGCACCTGCAGGCCGAATGAGGCCCGCCAGCTGATCGCGCTGGTCAACACCCCACCGATCAGCGGCCCAGCGGCCGCACCCAGCCCGCCTGCCCCGCTGACCACGCCGAAATACCGCGCCCGCGACTTCACGTCCGGGAAGGCCACCGTAACCAGGATGTAGATCGGCGGGATCATGAGCGCCGAGCCCACGCCCTCGAGCAGCGAGTACCCCACGATCAGCAGCGGCAGCCCGGACGACAGCAGTGCCAGCACCCCGCCGACCCCGTAGATGATCAGGCCCAGCACGAAGCACCGCTTGCGGCCCCAGATGTCGGTCAGCTTGCTGCCGGGAATCATCAGGGCCGCCATCGTGAGGGTGAACAGCGTGATTGCCGTCTGCACGCCGGCCACGGTCGTGCCCAGGTCTTTGGCGATCGCGCTGATGGCCACGTTCATGTTCGTGGCCGCGTAGCTGGCGATGAACTGGGCCAGCGCCAGTGGCAAGATCATCGCCCGGGCCGCGGCGCCCGCCTTCGGCGTACTAGGTTCGGTCATCGTGTGCTCTCACTCGCAGCTACGTAGACGGAGGCACTGCTGGTTATGCCTGGTCCGGATCTGAACGCGCTGATTGACTAGGCTGCCTATCCCTGGCAGCCGCGGCCTCACCTGGGCGGGGTGATTCGTCTCCAGGCCTGCTCGGGGTGTACTCAGACCACCGGACCCTATCGGAGGTAAGCGACATGGCCAAGAAGAAGGGCAAGCAGCACGGGGGCCACGTGGACGCCCCGGCGCCGTCAGCCGGAGCGCAGCGGCAGGCCGAGGCCGGCCCGCCTCCGAAGATGAAGCGCAAAGCGTACGAGCGGGAGATGAGGGTGCTGCACGGCGAGCTCGTCGCCATGCAGGACTGGGTCAAGTCCTCGGGCGCCAAGATCTGCATCGTGTTCGAGGGCCGGGACACCGCCGGGAAAGGAGGGACGATCAAGCGGATCACCGAGCGGGTGAGCCCGCGGGTGTTCCGGGTCGTTGCGCTGCCCGCCCCGACCGAGCGCGAGAAGTCGCAGATGTACCTCCAGCGGTATGTCCCGCACCTCCCGGCCGGCGGCGAGGTCGTGATCTTCGACCGCAGCTGGTACAACCGGGCGGGCGT
>DAITAE010000534.1:0-3539 GCA_036824445.1 Streptosporangiaceae bacterium
CCGGCCATCCTCGTCCGGGTACAGGCGGCACGCCAGCGCCGGCGTCGCGCCCGGCGCGGCGAACGGGTCATGGCCGTCGGCCAGCAGCGTGGGTGACCCACGCATCCCCCACCGGGCGGCCTCGGCCACCTCGGTGATCACCCGCCGCTGCACAGTCACGCCCGGCCGTCCCGCCAGCACCTCTGCCAGCCGCTTCTCCAGCAGCGGAGCGTTCGGGCAGCCCGGCACCGCGAGCACCGTCAGCCCTATCTGCCGGCGCAACCCCATGCCGCCGCAGCTACCCGAGCGCTGCGCGAATGAAACCCGCCGGATTGGGTTCTTGCCTGCTCGGCCGCGTTAGGCCGCTGTACGGCTGGGTAGGGGGAGGCATCGATCTGAAGAGAGAGGGGGCCACGTCATGGACCATCTTGCTGACGGTGCGCCGCCGTCTGGTGCCCAGGACCGCTCTGTCGGGGAGCTCGTCAAGCTGTTGTCTGAGCAGGTCTCGGTGCTGGCACGTGATGAGCTGAGGCTTGCCCAGCTGGAGATGGCCCGCAAGGGCAAGCGGGCGGGGGTGGGCGCCGGGATGCTGGGCGGCAGCGGCCTGGTCGCCTTGTACGGCGTGGGCTGCCTGATCGCATGCGTGATCATCGCCCTCAGCGGAGTCCTGGCGGCGTGGCTGGCGGCGCTGATTGTGGGCGCCCTTCTGCTGGCCGTCGCCGCGGCGGCGGCGCTCGTAGGCAAGGGCCGCCTCAAGAAGGCCACTCCCCCGGTACCGGAGGAGGCCGTGGAAGGCGTCAAAGCCGATGTTGAGGAGATCAGGGAAAGGGCGCGGAGATGACCACCAGCGGGCGGGCAGGAAAACCCGCGGGACAGCGTGCTGCCGAGGCGGACACCTCACCGGACATCGGCCTCCCATTCGACGACGGGCCGGAGACAGCCTCGCAGGCCGATGCCGCGCCGGCGGCTCCCGATGACCCCCAAGAGCTGGAGCGGGAGATCGAGCGGACGCGTGAACAGCTCGGTCAGACAGTGGAACTGCTCGCCGCCAAGGCAGATGTCAAGGGCAGGGCGCAGGCCAAGGCAACCGAACTGTCGGGGCGAATCAAGTCCAAGGCAGGCCAGGTGCGGCAGAAGGCGGCCGCCTGCGGTGGCAGTGTGCGCGGCCAGCTTGTAGGCACGACTGCCACGGCGCAGAAACGGGTAACGGCAGCGGCCACGCCGGTGTGGCAAGCCACGCCGGAACCGGTGCGGCAGGCGGTCGCAAAGGGCGCCAGTACCGCGAGACAGCGCCGGATGCAGCTAGCGGTGGCTGCCGGGGCGGTCATCGCCGGCTATCTGCTCATTAAATGGCGGCGATCTTCCTAGCTGGTTTGGCCGGCTCTCACAGGTGTCCGCGACCAGCCCAACCCGCGCTGCCCAGGCTGCCGCACACCGCTGTGCCGCGGCCGCGTCGGCGGCCGCACCACCGTGTGGCGCCCCCGATGCCAGCCAGGGCAGCCGGCACGCGCGGCCGTTCAGCGTCACGAATGAATTAGCTCATCCGGGCAGCAGCGCCCAGGTGGCCACGCCGTAGGCCAGGTGAGGGATGGCGTCGCTGAGCCATGAGGTCGTGTCCCAGGTTTTCGGATCGGTGACGCCAAGCCGGTACATGCCGACGTCGGTCGCGGCCATCGCGGCACCGCCCACCAGTCCCGGGCCCAGGACCGGCCCGAGCTTGCGGACCACGCCATGGAACTGCCCGGCCGCCGCGCCGACCGCCACCCCGGTCGCGATTCCGGCCAGCGCGCCCAGCGCCTGCACGCGGTTCGGGCGCTGCTGGCCGCCGCCGGGGATGGCGCGGCCGCTGTGCTTGGCCAGCTCTTCGACAACCTGCTCCGGCGTGCTGCTGGCAGGGCGTCCCCGCCACACCATGTCGAGGTAGGTCACGGCGTTCAGCGCCGTCGTCCCGGCCAGCCCGGCCATGGCTCCTTTTATCAAGTTCTCCAGCATGCACATCGGGTGCCCCGGCGCGCCGCATCGAAACGGCAAGGGCGGCAGTATCGCCCAGACGGGCACCCCGACCGCGGATGATGTGCTGTCAGCGGCCGAGCGCCCGCGCGAGCTGAGCCTTGCTCATCGACGAGCGGCCCTTGACCCCGCGGCTCCGCGCCTCCGCGTAGAGCTGGGCCTTGGTCGGGCCGCCGGCCCCGCGGTGTGAGCGCAGCCCGCCGCGCCGGGACGAGGACATGTCCTTCGTGGAGGTCCTGCTCCGGCTCCGTGCCTCGCCCGATCGGGCGCGCTCCTTGTTCACCGTGCGCGCCGCGATCTCCTCCGCCGGCCGGTGCTCTCACCACGCCGTTTGGCGCTGTCCTTGATGTGCTGGTATTGCCGCTCGCGCTTCCGGCTGGATCCTGCGGGCATATCAATCCACCTCCCGGCTGCATGATCGACGCTCACGCGTCCGCTGCGCAGCCTTATGTACCTTGGGTGCGCGGTCCGGGCCCATCGTCCCGTTCAGCGGGCTCGAACCTTGGGTACGCCGTTCACCGATGCCGCCTGGCTGGCTAGCTCATGCGGTCCTTGCCGCTGGGCGCCTACCCACGATCAGCGGCTGCATTCCGTCACCGTGCGGTCAGCGGCATTAAACGTGCGCGCATCACCGGTGTCGGCCGCGCGGAGTGAGAGGAAGTCGGCTCACCTGTGGTGCCGGCCGTGGGTTCGGAAACCCGCCCAGGCCGGTCTGGCAAGAATTGCCCATTGCCTGCCCGCGGGCACGGTTACCGGGCGCGGCTGGTGTCCAGGGCTGGACGGTCTGAGGCGCTGCTCCGGCTGTCCTGGCATCCGCCCCTCCAGCCATATCGCGCCGACAATGGCCGCCAGCAAGATGGCGCCGGTGGCCATCAATCCCACCAAGATCCCGCTCGTCATGGCTCCGGCACGCTGCCCGCCACGGCCGTCTCCAAACACCCAGCGACGACGGGCCGACAGCGCTGGCCAGCATTGCGGGCCACTCTTCGAGGTAGTTGTCATCCGAGTGCGTGCCCTGAGGGCGGTCCGCGTCGCGGACCGGCAGCACCCCGTTCGGTCGCCTGCTGCCCCGACGCGTGCCGTTAATGCAGTCGTCCTGCTTGTTTCGAGGTGGCCGCCGGACCAGCTCACCCGGGGGTGGCTGTCTCTGGCGGGGGTTCGGGAAGCAGGGCCTCAGCCAGGCTCGGGTAGACCGGCAGCAAATGATCAATTCTCACCAGGGTCAAGGCGCGCAAGACGGCGGTTGAGAGTACTACCAGCCGCAACTCTGCGTGGTTGCTCAGGGCCTTCTGCTGAGCCACTATCAGCATGCTGATTCCCGACGAGTCACAGAACCTCGTGCCCGTCATGTCGGCGATGACTGTCCTGACGCCGGGGGCAAAGGCGGCAGAAAGCTCTTCGCCGACGCTGTCAGCGTTAGCGATATCGATCTCGGCTGGCAAGGTGACCACCACCGCCCGGGGCTGGGCCGGGGCCACGTGCTGTGGATCGCCCATCAGCAGCTCACCCTCCGGGGATCGGCCGTGGTGTCGCGTCCGGTCCCTACGTCG
>DAITAE010000056.1:0-11498 GCA_036824445.1 Streptosporangiaceae bacterium
TCGCCGTCAGCGGGCCAGGCGTCCCAAGCCGGGGTAACTGCCGCGACCGCGGCGAAGTCGGTACCGGCGCAGCCGGCTTCGCCTGTCACCTTCGGCCCGGGGGGCGGGGGAGCAGCCAGCCAGCCGGGCGCGCCGTCGGTGGCGCCGCCGCCGCGGAAGCTCCTGCCAGCAGATGTGCTGGTCGTTTCCCACGACCCGCTGCCAGCCGGAGTCGTTGCGAAGGTCCGGGGGCTGCGCGGGGTGCGCGCGGCTGAGCCCGTGGAGGCCGCACGGGTAAGGGTGAACGGGGCAGTGGCCGCGGTGCTCGGGGTGGACCCGTCGGCCTTCCGCCGCTTCGCCGCCCGGCCCACGGCGTCGCGCAGCGCGCTGTGGCAAAGCGTCACCGATGGGGCGATCGCCGTCTCCTACACCATGGGCCGGCAGGCCAAGCTGCCCGCCGGCAGCCTGGTCAAGGTCGCCGGTCGGCAGCTGGAGACCCTTCGGGTCGGCGGGCTCGGCACCGTCGGCATCGCCGGGGTCGATGCCGTCGTTTCCCGCACCGTCGCGCGCTCGCTCGGCTTCCCGGCAGGCAACGCGATCGTGATCAGCGCGCACCGCGCCCACCTCTCCGCGCTCAAGTCGAGAATCAAGGCGGTAGTGCCCCGGAAGGCGGCGGTGGAGCTGCTTGTCGCCCCGGCGGTCCGCGTCAAAGCCGGTAACCCCGGCACGGCCGGAACGCCAGCCGTCACGCGCGGCCTGCTGAGCCCGGCTCAGCGCACGGCCTTCCTGCGGGCGGCCGTGAGCAGGGTGGGCATGCCGTACGTGTGGGGCGCCGCCGGGCCGACCTCCTTCGACTGCTCCGGGCTCGTGCAATGGTCGCTCGCGCGGGCCGGTGTGGCCATGCCGCGGGTCGCAGCAGACCAGGCGCGCACGGGGCCGGCCGTGCCGGTCAGCCGGCTGCAGCCAGGCGACCTGCTCTTTTACCACACCGATCCGACAGCGCCCAACTACATCTCGCACGTGGCGATCTACCTCGGCAAGGGGATGATGATCCAGGCGCCGCAACCCGGCATGGACGTGCAGATCGTCCCGGTGGCGCTGGGCAGCGAGTTCGCTGGCGCGGTCGCCGTAGCGCCGGCGGTGGCGGCGGCGGCCGCGGCCAATCCCCTGGGCTAGCCGGGGAACCCCGGACCACCCCAGCGTGATCCCACGCTGGGGCCCGGCCGTATGCCCCGTTGCGGGGCCGGCGGTGACCTGCGGTCCGCGGGGGGATGAACTGGCCGGTTCCAAAGAGCGCAACCGAACGGAATGGCCACGGGTGGGTGGCGCATATTGCACGCGGTATTCGTGGTGTGTAATTATAATTACATGCCATCTGCAAAGCAGGACGAAGCTGCCCACCCGCAGGAACAGATCCGGGGGTGGTTCACCAGACGGCTGCCCGAGGAATGGTTCGAGGGCGCACCGATGATCGTGATCGACCGGGAGGAGATCACGATCATCGGACATCTGCCCAGCCCGGCGGCTACTGCCGCGACGGCGGACGAGGTCGCCGTCCGGGCGGCGAACACTGCCGCCACCGCCACGGAGGGCACGGCGGAACCGTCCGGAGCCGACGCCGAGGCGGCGGCGATCGGCCGCAGCCGGCGGTTCCGCCAGGAAACCCGTGACGCGCGGATTGAGATCGCCCGGGAGGCGGAGCACGCGTTCCGCCGCAAGGTGTCCTGGGGCGTCATCTGTGACGACTACAAGGTGATGTTCACCACACTTTCCATCCCGGTGATGACCAGGCTCCGCCAGTCGGAGCGGCGCGTGCTGGACACACTCGTGGACACGGGAGTGGCCCGCAGCCGCAGCGACGCGCTCGCCTGGTGCGTGCGGCTGGTCGGCGAGCACGAGGACTCCTGGCTCTCCGATCTGCGGGAGGCGCTGCGTCACGTAGAGCAGGTGCGCGCGGACGGGCCGCGCGCGTGACCAGCCACGAATTACCACCAGCGGTTTAAACCAAAGGTCTAAACCAAAAGCCACGAAAGCGCCGGCCGCATCGTCGCGTGGCCGCCAAATTTAGCCTTTCTCGCGCCAGCCAATCGTGGCTTTCCGCCCTTCTCCCAAGGTGTCTCGCCGCGCTTGCCGGCCCATGCCGGTGCGGGGCCGGGGCGGAAGTGCCCGACCGCATGCAATCGATCCGCCCATGCCGGGGTACACTCGCCAGATCTCGCAGTACACGGTGCACATGACCGTGCATTGCGGAAGGCAGGCCCGGGCACGGAGCGTGCGATGAGGCGCGCCGAGGAGGAGGAGCACGTGGCGCACGAGGTAAAAGCGGCAACGGTTGAGTGGAATCCGGCCGCGGACCGTCTTCGCGAGCTGGCGGAGAAAATGCCGAACGCCGTAGTCACCGAGTTCGGCAATGTAGCGGTCAAGGCGAGGGTGGACTCCCGGAGCACGAGGTCGACCTACATCGTCGAGGACTCGACCAATGCCACCAAGCAAACGATGACCCGGGCGGAATTCGACCGTATCGCGGCGGCTCAGGCCGCCTACATCGCCGACAGCCACGTGGTGGTCGTGGACGGCTACATCGGCTCGGACCCCCAGTTCCGCACCCGGGCGCGGCTGATCATGGAGGCCGCCAACGCCAACGTGGCGGGCATGCAGCAGCAGCTCTACTACCCCGTGGGCGACGACTACGACCCCGCGACCTGGGAGCCCGACACGACGGTCATCTACACACCCAACCTTCCCGCTCCCGGCTACCCGGACGACCGCGTCATCGCCGTGGACCTCGCAGCGAACGTCACCCGCGTGCTCAACTCCGACTACTTCGGTGAGTCGAAAAAGGGCGGGCTGCGGATGTGGAACAACATCGTCTACAACCGCGGCGGCCTGGCCCTGCACGCCGGCTGCAAAGTGATGCCGGTGGGCGGGCGGCCGCGCGGAATCCTTATCGTCGGCCTGTCCGGCACCGGCAAGACCACGACCACCTTCACCACCCAGCTGGGAAGCAAGCCGGCCCAGGACGACTTCATCGCGCTCATGCCCGGTGGCAAGGTCTACACGACCGAGAACGGCTGCTTCGCGAAGACCTTCGGTCTCGATCCCAGGTTCGAGCCCGCCATCTACTACGCCACCACCAAGCCGGACGCCTACCTGGAGAATGTCTCGGTCGACAGCCTCGGGGCGGTCGATTTCTTCGACACCTCCTACACCAAGAACGGCCGTACGACCTGGCCCTTCTCCTATGTCGACCCGTGGTCGGCGGATGACATCCCGCCAGCGGAGTTCCTGCTGATCCTCAACCGGAACGAGAACATCGTGCCCGGTGTGGCACGCCTGGACCGGGCCCAGGCCGCCGCGTTCTTCATGCTGGGCGAGACCACCGGCACCTCGGCCGGCGGGAAGGACGAGGAAGGCAAGTTCCTCCGCGTCCCCGGCACCAACCCGTTCTTCCCGCGCGACATGGCCGACATGGGCAACCGGATGCTGGAGCTGCTGCACAGCCACGAGCTGAAGGTGTACGTGCTCAACACCGGCCGCATCGGCGGCGGTGATGAGCACGAGGGGTCCAAGAAGGTGACCATCCCGTATTCCTCCGCCATCGTCCAGGCGGTCGTGGAAGACAAGATCACCTGGACCAGCGACCCGGACTTCGGATACGAGATCGCCGAGTCGCTGCCGGGGGTCGATGACCCCGAGATCCTGCAGCCGCGGCGGCTCTACGAGCGGCAGGGCCGGATGGACGAGTACGCGGCGATGGTGGCACGGCTCAAGCGCGAGCGCCGCGAGTACCTGTCCTCGTTCGCGGGCCTCGACGAGGCCATCGTCGGGTCGATCGGCTGATCCGCCGGAGGTGTCCGCCACAGTCCCGCGTGCTGGCCGCGCCGGGACCGCGGGCCACAGCCGGCCCGGCATGGACGCCGCGCCGGCTCGGGGCATGACTGGATCTTGCCCGTCTCTTGGCGTGATGACAGGGCTTCTGACGTGGCACGATCAGTGGTGCCGGCACGTTGACAGGGCGGTGGGCTGTCCCGGGGCGCGCTGCCACGACCCGGCTCGTTTGTCGACAACCTTGATACGGTGCTTGGAGGCACGGTACTGCTGCCCCGCTAGCCTCTCCCGCTCATAGAGGTTGCATCGCTCGCCCGGTCGCCAGCCGGCGGCAGCGGCGTTCTGGCATGTCCGGCGTAAGCAAGTACAGGGCGGAGAGAAGGTGGGGATGGTCTTTCGCGATCTTGTCTACCGGCTGTATGAGCGGAAGCTGGAAGCGTCGCTGTCCGGGCACTCGATCCCGAGGCATGTCGGGGTGATCCTGGACGGCAACCGGCGGTGGGCGCGGTCGGCGGGCCTCGCCGACGTGAGCTCCGGCCATCAGAAGGGCGCCGATCATATCTTCGAGCTGCTCGACTGGTGCCGCCAGGCCGGTGTCGAGGTGGTTACCCTCTGGCTGCTGTCCACCGACAACCTCACCCGTCCAGGCGCCGAGGTCGAGGCCCTGCTGCGGATCATCGAGGGCACCGTGCGGGGACTGGTCTCCCAGGGGTGGCACGTCAAGCCGGTCGGGGCGCCCGACCTGCTCCCGGCGGAGACGGCGCAGATCCTCAAGGACGCCGCCGAGGCTACCGCGGCCAACCCGGGATTGCTGGTGAACGTCGCGGTCGGGTACGGCGGCAGGCGCGAGATCGCGGACGCCGTCCGTTCATTGCTGCACGATCACGCGACCAAGGGCACCAGCATCGAGGAACTCGCCGAGATCCTCGACGTGGAGCACATAGCCGACCATCTGTACACCGCCGGCCAGCCCGACCCCGACCTGGTGATCAGGACCTCGGGGGAGCAGCGGCTGGGCGGCTTCCTGCTGTGGCAGAGCGCGCACTCCGAGTTCTACTTCTGCGACGCTTACTGGCCCGCCTTCCGGCGGGTCGATTTCCTGCGCGCTTTGCGCTCGTATGCGGCGCGTCACCGGCGGTTCGGCTCCTGACCACCCGCGCGCCCCGGCGCGGCTGTGAAGCGGGGCGCAGGTACTTCCGGGACGGGCCACCCCCAGGTACCGTCAGAGCTGGATGGGCGGTGCGTCGCCGCCCGCCGGGAAGGCCCTCGACATCCTCGAGCTTGTTGCCGGAGCACACAGGCGAGACGAGCGAAGGGCCGGCGACCGGCCCTTCGCGGGCCGGTCCCGGTCTCACCGACACTTCTGTGTCCGAATGCGGTGCCCACCTGGGCGCCCAGGGGAGAACGAGTGGCCAGTTCTTCTGCCCGCCGCTCAGCGCGGCACAGCAGTACCCGTACCGAACCCGGCACCCCCGGCGCACCCAGCGCCCGGCGGCGTACGTACGTCCTGGACACCAGCGTCCTGCTCGCCGACCCTGCGGCCATCGGCCGGTTCGCCGAGCATCGCGTCGTCCTGCCCATCGTGGTCATCACCGAACTGGAGGCCAAACGCCACCATCCCGAACTGGGTTTCTTCGCTCGCCAGGCCCTGCGGCACCTGGACGACTTGCGGGTCACGCATGGGCGCCTCGACGCCGACCTCCGGGTCGGCGACCTTGGCGGTACCGTCCGGGTCGAGCTGAACCATGCCGATCCCCAGATTCTGCCGCCCGGCTTCCGGCTCGGTGACAACGACACGCGGATACTGTCGGTCGCGCGCACCCTCGCCGCCGAGGGCGAGGACGTGGTCCTCGTCAGCAAGGATCTGCCCCTGCGGGTGAAGGCGGCCTCGATCGGCCTGACCGCGCAGGAGTACCGGGCTGAGCTGCCACCCGACTCGGGGTGGATCGGCATGGCCGAACTGGATCTCACCTCGGCCGAGATCGGCGAACTGTACGAGACCGGGAGACTCGACCTGCCGGCCGCCAGGGAACTGCCCTGTCATACCGGGCTCGTGCTGGCCGCGAGCGCGGCCGGCAGCAGCGCGCTCGCGCGGGTACTTCCGGACAAGTCGGTGCGGCTGGTTCGCGGCGACCGGGAAGCGTTCGGCTTGCGCGGCCGGAGTGCGGAACAGCGGATAGCGCTCGAGTTGCTGCTCGACCCCGACATCGGCATCGTCTCGCTGGGCGGCCGGGCGGGCACCGGCAAGTCGGCCCTTGCCCTGTGCGCGGGGCTGGAAGCGGTCATGGACCGCCGGCAGCACCGCAAGGTGGTGGTGTTCCGCCCGCTGTACGCGGTCGGCGGCCAGGAGCTCGGGTACCTGCCGGGCTCGGAGGCCGACAAGATGAACCCGTGGGCGCAGGCCGTGTACGACACGCTGTCGGCGGTGACCTCACAGGACGTCATCGACGAGGTCCTGGCCAGGGACATGTTCGAGGTCCTGCCGCTGACCCACATCCGCGGCCGCTCGCTGCACGACTCGTTCGTCATCGTGGACGAGGCGCAGTCGCTGGAGCGCGGGGTGCTGCTCACCGTGCTGTCGCGGATCGGCTCGGGCTCGCGGGTGGTGCTCACCCACGACATCGCACAGCGCGACAACCTGCGGGTAGGCAGGCACGACGGGGTGGTGGCGGTGATCGAGAAGCTCAAGGGGCACCCGCTGTTCGCGCACGTGACCCTGGTCCGCTCCGAGCGCTCTCCGATCGCGGCGCTCGTGACGGAGATGCTGGAGGATTCGGGACTCTGAGGCGTGCCTCCGGGGGGCCGGTGGGCACGGTACAGAGACCGGCAGACACGCCTCGCTAGCCGGTAGCAGAGGTCACGATTCCGCCGTTAGCGCGATACCGTGACCACAAGATGAACGATGCATTGCCGGCATCCGACACCCCGGGCCAGCCCGCGATAACCGCTCATACACCGGTGTCGGTGATCATGCCCGTGCGCGACGAGCAGCGCCACCTTGCGGAAGCCGTCGGGCACGTCCTGGCGCAGGAATACACGGCCGAGGTCGAGGTCGTGCTCGCGGTGGGCCCCTCCCGCGATGCCACCGGGGAGATCGCGCGCAGCCTGGCGGCCGCCGATCCCCGGGTCACCGTGGTGGCCAATCCCAGCGGGCTCATCCCCGCCGCGAACAACGTGGCGATCAAGGCGTCCCGTCATCCGATCGTCGCGCGGGTGGACGGGCACGCGCTGATCCCGCCTGGGTACATCCGGCAGGCGGTGGCGACCTTGCTGGAGACCGGCGCGGACAACGTCGGAGGGATCATGGCCGCCGAGGGCGTGACCCCGTTCGAGCAGGCCGTGGCCTGGGCCATGACCTCACCGGCGGGGGTCGGCAGCGCCCGTTTCCACACCGGGGGCCAGGCCGGGCCGGCCGACAGCGTCTACCTGGGTGTCTACCGCCGCACCGCGCTGGAGCAGGTGGGCGGCTACGACGAGAGCTACCTGCGGGCCGAGGACTGGGAGATGAACCACCGGATCCGGCAGGCTGGGGGGCTGATATGGTTCCAGCCCGCGCTGCGGGTCACCTACCGCCCGCGGGCCACGGTGGCCGCGCTCGCCAGGCAGTACTTCCACTATGGCCGCTGGCGCCGGGTAGTCTCCCGCCAGCATGCGGGCACGATCAACCTGCGCTACCTGGCCCCGCCGGCGACGGCTCTCGCGATCGCGGTGGGCCTGGCGGCGGGCCTTGCCGGGCTGGGCGCAGGCGTCCTCGGACCCTGGCCCGGGCTGAGCTGGCTGACGCTGGGGTTCCTGGCGCCAGCTGCCTACCTGGCCGGCATCCTGGCGGTGACCGCGAGCGCGGCCCGCAGCCTGTCCGGGCGGGCGCTGGTCCGGCTGCCGGTGGCCCTGGTCACCATGCACATGGCGTGGGGCCTCGGGTTTCTTACCAGCCCTCGCAGTCTCGTCCCGGGATCTGCCCGGTCCGGCTTACCTCAGCCCGGACCCGCCCCCGCCGCTTCGCGGGGAACCCTCAGGCCGAGTGACTGAGCAGCCAGTCAACGGCTCGGGCTGCCGCGCGGCCGTCGTCAAGGCCGCAGAATCTCGCGGCGAACGCGTCGTAGGCAGCCCGGTAACCGCGGTTGGCATCCTCCAGGCTTCGCAGGGCGTCGATCACGTCGTCACTGGTGCGAAGCAGCGGGCCGGGTGCCTCGGCCTCGAAATCGAAGTAGAAACCCCGGAGCCGGTCGCGGTAGCGCTCGAGGTCGTAGGTAAAGAAAAGCATCGGCCGGCCGGTCACGGCGAAATCAAACATGGCCGATGAATAGTCGGTGATGAGGACATCGGCGATGAGCAGGAGGTCGGCCATATCGGCGTAACTGGTGACGTCGATGACCCTGCTGTCGGTGGCGCCGGTGACCAGGGCTTCCCTCATCGCCTGGTGCGCACGCACCATCATGACGTGATCGGTGCCCAGGGCCCGGGCGACGGCGCCGAGGTCCAGGTGCTGCGGGAAGCCATAGCCAGCGGCCCTGGTCGGCGCGTCATCTCGCCAGGTGGGGGCGTACAGCACGATTCGCTGGCCGGCCGGCAGGCCGAGCCTGCGGCGGATGTCCGCCGCCCGCCTGGCGCGGTCCGGGCAGCGGAGCAGATCGTTTCGCGGGTAGCCATACTCCAGGATTTCGCCATCGAAGCCGAAGGCCCGGCGGAAGATGGGCGTGCTGAACGTGTTGGCCGACAGCAGCGCATCCCAGTTGGCGACATCGTTGCGGACCCGGTCGTGATAGGCCATGCCGTTGACGAATTGCGGGCACTCCACATCGAGGCATATCCGCTTGAGCGGCGTGCCGTGCCAGGTCTGCAGGTAGAGCTGCCCGGCCGGCCTGTGATACCAGTTCGGTTGCAGCATGTTGCTCACGAGGATGCGCGCCCGCGCCATGAGCTCGTAGTGCTCGCGGCTGGCATGAACCGCTACGCGAGCGCCGTCTGGCACCGTGAACTGGCCGTCGCGGGTGATCCACACGCACTGCAGCCCGGTGTCACGGCGCCGCAGTTCCTCGTAGATCGCCCGCGGGTTGCAAGAGTATTGCTTGCCGCCGTGGCTCTCGAAAACCGCCACGTCGTCGACCCGGCCACCGGCGAGGTTCGAGCCATACCACTCCTGCAGCCTCCGCTGGGCGTAGCCACCGGAGTCAGCGGATGCGAGCCTGACGCTGATCTGCAGCGCATCGCCGCGGTACGTCCCCATGGTCACCTGGTGGATGCCCGTCTGGCGCCGCCCGGGCAGCCGGGCCAGCAACCCGCGGTCGGCAACCACACGGGTCTCGCCGCCAGGAGCCCGGGCAAACAGCTCCCACCTGCCGCTGGCCAGCGGCAGGTCACCGGCCTGCCCCGGCATGGAGCCCGGTGAAAGGTGGGCGACGAACGTGCCGTCCTGCCACCGCAGCGGCACCCGGTGCTGGTAGCCGGATCCGGTGCTGCGCAGCAGGATCTCCGGCGGCATCGCCCCCGTGCCCGGGTAGTCGCCCCGGATGGTGAGCCGGTCGGCCGCCGTCCACGACGCCTGCCGGACAACCAGGCGGCACTTGCGCTGAACGGCCGAAAGATTGCCAAAAGGGGTCAGGTAGGTGGCGACCTCATCGTCACCCACGGCGAGCTGGCATCCGGTGGCACCGGGATTGCCGGCCAGCCGGATCGCGCGCCCGGTTCCGGGATCGAGGGCGAGATTCCAGTGGACGTCGTCGCCGACCGACACGGCCGGCTCGCCGGCGCAGCTCAGGGATCCCGCGTCGCTGGCCTGCCGGCGAGCCGCGCCGGGGACGGGGAGCAGCTGGTCGACGGGGACGTCGGCGCGGAACCCGTAGCGGCCGAACGCGGCGTCGGTCGCGGCGTCGGTCGCGGCGGCCGGGATGCGCGTCAGCACCCCCGCTCCCTGCTGGAGCGAGACCACGACGGTTGCGCCACTGCCGAGCGGAACCGTAGCCCAGCCTTCGAGCCGAAGCTGGCCGCCGTCGGCATGACATGCGGTCACCAGCGCGCCGGGCCGCTCGGCCCGGATCATGAACCGCCCGTCGTGGCCCGGGGCGGGCTGCAGCCGTATCCCGTCGGCGAGCCACTGGCCCTCCGGCAACGTTGCCGAGCCCGGCAGGGCGGTGCGGACCGGTCCTTCCAGCCGGACGCCGGGCCCGCGCACCCTGACGCGCAGCTCCCAGCTCACAGCCCGCCATGTCCCGAGATTGGATAGCCGCGCTGGGTTGATTTCGACCATGAAACCAGACCAGTCGTAACAGGCGGCCGCTTGGCCGGACAGGGCCGTGACGTCCGGGCGCCTGATGCGCTTGACCTTGAGCGGGATGGTCCGCTTGAGCACTGTGTTACGCAGCAGCACGTCGATCTGGACGTCCTGCTCGCCGGGGGCGTCCAGCCGCTTGATGTAGGCGTAACCCTCGATCCGCAGCCTCCCCGCGCGCCAGTTGACCGCATCGAGCCGCACGTTCAGCGTCATCTCGCGGCTGGCGTCGTAGACGTCCAGCGGGACCGTGCGGGAGGGGTCAGCGAGGTAGGGGTAGCCGATGTACCACTTGCGGCGCAGTCGGCCAAGCCGCACCAGCGGCGCCTTCGCGTCGTCCCCGCGGCGCGAATAACGCATCACCTCCAGCAGTTCCGCGTGCATGCTTTCGCGCATCAGGTGATAGTGCAGCCGGGCAAGCGCGTCCGCATCCCGGAATACCGACTCATCTACCGAGCTGAGATAGCGGGCCCCCAGCTCCAGCAGCCGCTCCTGGTCGGGCTTGCCGGAGAACTCGACGGTGCGGAGCAGTATCGCGAGGTCGTTGTCCAGCACCCGGCGGTCGAAAGCTGGCTTGAGCGCGGGCGCGTACCGGGCGATGATGCCGCTGGCCTCGAGCACCGCTGCCATGCGGCCCTCGACATTTGCCCGCTCGCGTGACTTCTGGTTCCTGGAGAGATCCCCGGACTCCCGTGCCCGCCAGTAATAGACGATTTCGCGATGGATATCCACCGATCGGGCAAGCACATAGGCGCGGATTGTGACCGGAATGTCTTCATACCGGGCGGACCAGAATTCCAGTTGAGCTGAATTCCAGAACGACCGGCGGTACACCTTGTTCCACACCGTACAGTCCCGCAGCAGCGCCGGGTGCCGCGAGACGCTTGTGCGCGGGATCGTCTTCCGGTAGGCGTCCGCATGAACGACGGTGGGAGAGACCCAGCCGGAGCTGAGCCGGCGGACGCCGCCGGCGGCGATGTCCGACCCCGTCGTCTCCAGCGAGCCGACCAGCAGGTCATAGGCATCCCGCGGCACCAGGTCATCGGCGTCCAGGAACGCGAGGTAGTCGCCGGCCGCGTGCTGCACGGCCAGGTTGCGCGCGGGGCCCTGGCCCTGGTTGTCCTGCTGCAGGAGCCGGAACCGGGGGTCGCTGGCGACGAACGACTTCGCGATCAATGCGCTGCCGTCGGTCGACCCGTCATCGACCATGATCACTTCAAGGTCGCGCAGCGTCTGCTGCGCGACCGAGGTCAACGCCTCGTGCAGGTACGCCTCGACGTTGTAGATCGGCACAACGACGCTGAGCTTCACGCCCCAGGGCCCGCCCCTCCCCGGCCGCCGTCGGCCGGCGCGGGTAATGCTACTGCTACGGGCAGGTAGAGGTCTGACAAACGAAAAGCAAACATTTCCCAAACTTGACGGG
>DAITAE010000056.1:11598-13702 GCA_036824445.1 Streptosporangiaceae bacterium
CAGGCGCGGCCGGTCCTTCGCTGAGCAGGGCCTCGGCGATGCGCAGGTCGCGGGGATAGGTGATCTTGATGTTGCGCTCGCTGCCCGGCACCACGTGAACGCCGAGTTCCGGCAGGTAGCGCAGCACTATCCCGCAGTCGTCAGTGGCGGGCAGCTCGCCGAAGCGGGGGTCGGCGTCGGCAAGCTGGTAGGCGCGCCTGATCACGGAAAGCCGGAAGCCCTGCGGGGTCTGGCAGCGGGCCAGGCTGTCCCTGCTGGGGATGGCGGTCATCACCCCGTCGCCGACGACGGCGATGGTGTCGGACGAGGGCACTGCCACCCCCACCGCCCGGTGATCGGCGAGCGCCGCCACCGCGGCGGCGATGATCTGCTGGCTGACCAGCGGCCGGGCGGCATCGTGGAACAGGACGTCGCACTCGTCCTCGCCCAGTTCGGCAATGGCCCGCCGAGTCGATTCCGTCCGGGTGGGCCCGCCGTCGATGACCTTGCTGAGCTTGCCGTAACCACCCGCCTCGAGCAGGGTGCTCACCTCGTCGGCGTGGCCGGCTGCCATGACCACCAGGATGCGGTCCACCCCGGGTGCCCGCTCGAACGCGGCGACGGAATGCTCGATCATCGGCCGGCCCGCCAGCAGGAGCAACTGCTTGGGGACCGGCGTGCCGAAGCGATCGCCCGATCCGCCAGCGAGCACTACCGCGACCGTCCGCATGACGCGGACTCTACCCGCGCACCCGCGCCTGGTTGCGGCGCCGGCGGGCCACGTTCGCCTGCCCGGTTGCTGCGCCGGCGGCCCACGTTCGCCTGCCCGGCGCCGACCGCGTATCTTTGGATGGCTCTTGTGCTGGTCAGGGCTTTCTGGTTGGTGTGCTGGCCAGGGCTTCTGGCTAGCTGGCACGGCCCGGGAGGAGGAGCCTGGTGATCGGGCTGGTGCTGGCCGCGGGCGCCGGGCGGCGGTTGCGGCCCGACACCGATGTGCTGCCGAAGGCGCTGCTGCCGGTGGCGCCGGATACCACGATCCTCGACATCGCCCTGCGCAACCTCGCCGCCGCTGGGCTCACCGACGTGGTGGTGGTGGTCGGGCACGCGGCAGCGGTGATCGCTGACGCTTCGGCCGGCCTGGAGCGGGCGCACGGGGTGACGCTGACGCTCGTGCACAATGACCGTGCCCAGGACTGGAACAACGCCTACTCGCTGTGGCTGGCGCGCGAGTACCTGCGCGACGGTGCCCTGCTGGTCAATGGCGACACCGTGCACCCCGTGAGCGTGGAGAAGACGCTGCTCGCTGCCCGCGGCGGGGCCGGGGTGATCATCGCGATCGACGACGTCAAACCGCTCGCCGAGGAGGAGATGAAGGTCTTGCTCGACGGGCGGGGGCTGTTGACGAGGATCACCAAGCAGATGGACCCGGCGCTCGCGCACGGCGAGTACATCGGTGCCACCCTCATCGAGGCCAAGGCTGCCGGGCCGCTCGCCGATGCACTGGAGGTCACCTGGCGGCGCGACCCCGGCCTGTACTACGAGGATGGCTACCAGGAACTGGCCGACCGTGGCGGCCAGATCGCCGCCGCGACGATAGGGGCGGCGGTCGATTGGGTCGAGGTCGACAATCACGACGACCTGCGCCGGGCACGGGAGATCGCCCCCCGCTGCTAGTCTCGCGAAAGGCGCGCAGGGTAACGCACGGCAAACGGCCTTGCCAGGCCCGGCCACGCGCCACCATCCGCTGCTGGTCTCCTGGGGAGCCGCGCTCATCGTGAGGGAGGAGGCTCATGCCGCTCCTGGCCCGGATGCTCCCCGCACCGCTGATCGTCGAGGTCAGGGCCGGCGCGGTCGCCGGCCTGTGCGCCTTGCTGGCGGACCGGCGGATCGCCACCGAGGGCCGGATCGCGGTGGCGGTCGGCCCCGGCCAGGGTGATGAAGTGGCGGCGCAGCTCGAGCTCGGTACGGCCGAGATCTTCCGGGTCACCGACGGCACCCACGGCACCGCCGTGGCACTCGGCAAGCGGCTCCGGGCCGGTGCCTACGAGGCGGTGGCCGGCATCGGCGGCGGCCGGACCATCGACGTGACCAAGTTCGCCGCGCACATGGCCGGCATCCCGATGGT
>DAITAE010000535.1:0-3512 GCA_036824445.1 Streptosporangiaceae bacterium
TGTCGGCTACACCGGCGGCCACGTCCCGGACCCCACCTACGGACGGGTCTGCCGGCACCGCACCGGCCATGCCGAGGCGGTCGAGGTGTGGTTCGACCCGGCCCAGGTCAGCTACGCGGAGCTGCTTGAGGTGTTCTGGCGGATCCACAATCCGACCACCCGCAACCGCCAGGGCCTGGATTTCGGCAGCCAGTACCGCTCGGCGATCTTCTACCATGACGCTGGCCAGCAGGCAACCGCGATCGCATCGCGCGACGCCCAGCAGCAATCGCGCAAGCGGCAGATCGTCACGCAGATCACCCCGGCGTCCGCGTTCTACCGGGCCGAGGAGTACCACCAGCGTTACCTCGAAAAGCATGGCCACCCCGGCAGCGCAGCCACCATCCGGTAAACCGGCCCACAGGCCGGCGCCGCCGCGGCCGTTATCAGTCACCTGCCCGCGCTCCCACAGCCCCACGATTAGCGGAACGAGCAGGCGGATATCGCGCCCGCCGCAAGGGCTCCCAGCGGCCGCGAAGAGTGTGTCCGGCCGTGCCGCGGTTGCTTGCAAATCGTCCAGTTATGGACGTCCTCGGCATCTTCGGACGATTGGCCCAGGCGGGGTCGATCCGAGCTGCTGTCAACTTCCGGTCATTTCGGTGCGGCGCAGCCGGTTGGGGTGGGATCTGGACCTCAGTTCGCGGGGGTGGAAGCCCCGGGATGCTCGCCTGGGGGCGAACTGGCGGGTCTGCGCCGGTGTCTCGATGAGGTTATGGTGCCGATGTTTCGGGCCCGGCCGGTCGCTGGGCCTGGTGCTGGGCGGGGGCCGACTGGGCGGACAGTTCGCCGGGGACGGGGCCCGGCGGCTGCCTGGCTGGGTCGGGTCCGTAGGCGAAGCCGGCTATCGCGCCGAGCGCGGCGAACGCGGCCGCGGCGAGCAGGACGTCGTTGAGGCCGCTGGCGGTGCCGGCGCGGGCGGCGTGGGTGACCGCGGCGCGGGCGGCGGGCGGGACCACGGCGGCTACCCGGGTGCCGGCGCCGGAGGCGACAGCGGCGGCTAGCCGGTGGACGGCGCCGGGCGGGGCAGGCAGGCCCGCCAGGGCGTGCAGGGTGGCGGTGGTGACGCGGGAGGCGTAGAGGGCGCCGAGCACGGCCACGCCGGTGGCGGTGCCGACCTGGCGCAGCGTGTTCACCAGGCCGGCGGCCATCCCGGCGTGGGCCGGCTCCACCGCCGACAGCGCCGCCGAGGCCAGGCCGGTGGAGGTGATGCCCAGGCCGATCCCGGCCAGGATGAACCCGGGCAGCAGCACCAGCCAGGTGGAGGTGGCGGTCAGGTGGGCCATCGAGGCCAGCCCGGCCGCGGCCGCGACCATGGCCACGCCCAGGAGCACCCGCATCGCCACTTTGCCGATCAGCCGACCGGTCAGGAGGGCGACCGCGAAGGAGACCAGCGACAGCGGCAGGAACCGCAGCCCGGCCTGGACCGGGGAGTAGCCGAGGGTGTTCTGCACATACAGCGACAGGTAGATGATCATCCCGATGACCGTCGCCGAGATCGCGAACGCCACGAACCCGGTCGCGGCAAAGCTGCGCCGGGCGAACAGGCGCAGGTCGGCCATGGGCGCGGCGGCGATGCGCAGCTCGTATATCACGAACCCGGCAAAGGCCACGGCTGCGGTCGCGAGCAGGGCCACGATTGCCGGGCTCGCCCAGCCCATCGTGTTGCCGCGGATCAGCGCGAACATCAGCGCGGTCAGCGCCGCGGTGATCAGCGCCGTGCCCGGCCAGTCGGCCCGGCCGCCGGCCGGGTCGCGGGATTCGCGCAGCTGGGCCACCCCGCCCGCGAACGCCGCCACGCCGATGGGCAGGTTGATGAAGAAGATGGACCGCCAGCCCAGTGTGTCGGTCAGCACCCCGCCGGCCAGCGGCCCGATGGCGGTGGCGCCGCCGAGCGTGGCGCCGAAGACGCCCAGCGCCCGGGCCAAGGCGGCGCCGGAGAACTCCGCGCGCAGCAGCGGCGTGCCCGTGGCGAACAGAATCGCGCCGCCGACTCCCTGCAGCGCGCGGAACAACTGGAGCGCCAGCGCGGTCGGGGCCAGCGCACACGCCAGCGACCCGGCGGTGAAGATGACCAGGCCGGCCAGGAACAGCCGGCGCCGGCCCAGCCGGTCACCCAAGGTGGCCGCCGGCAGCAGCAGCACCGCCAGCACCAGGGCATAGGCGGCGCTCACCCACTGCAGGTCCGGCAGGCTCGCCCGCAGATCCCGCTGAATCGAGGGCAGCGCCACGCTCACTACGGTGACGTCCAGCAGCAACATGAACACCGCCGTGCACACCAGCACCAGCGTCCACCGCTGCCGCGGCGACATCCCCGGGACTTCAGCCATCTGCCTCACCACGCCGCCCCACTCGATCGACAAGCTCGCCCATCGTCCACAAGCCTGTCCCCGATGCCCCCGCCATGCGGACATTCTGCCCGCGGGCGCTCCGAAAGTGCACGGTCGAGATGGACCTCTCACCCTCGCTCGGGAGATCCCGCGTGACCGGTGTGTCCGACAGTCCCGTGTGACAGTCCCGATGTGCCGCCATCGAGCCGTCAGACATGCTTGTTAAGACCGTTGCCCCTCTTGTAATCCGACAGCAGATCCGCGACGCAGGCCTGCCGACTGACGCGCGACAGGCCCCGGCGCGACCTAGGCAGTAGGTTGTCCGCCGGTGAACGGCCTGCCATAGCCGATGAGCGGATGCGCGGGCCGCAACAACCACGAGATCATCTAGCCATGTGGATTCGCCTGCTTGCCTGGATGATGGCGGATGAGGAGCCATCACTCCCCGCTCCCGGTGATCTGCTGGCGGGCATCGGCATCCGCGCGTACGGCACCCCGGCCGGGGCTCCAAGTGGCGCGGCGGACGGCATAGAAGAAGTTCTGGCGATTGGGGTTCGCCCGCAGGATGCGGAGTATGTGCTGACGGGCACCGTCAGCAATGTCCGCGACTACGACGCTGGTGAAGGCACGGGACCGGAGCACGCTGGGGCGGAGTGCGTCCTCGACACGGGCATGGGACGATTCCACGTCCAGTACACCGGGTGGGCGCGCGATGTGGACCCGGGTTCCAGGGCCCAACTTCGCTCGAAGCTGACGGCAATCGGAGGCTACGAGTGGGAAGCCTTCGGTCTCACCGACACTCGCACTGACTGGACCGTGCACGAGGTAGCCGTGCTCAACGACGGAGACGCCATGGTGAGAGTCACCGCTGTTGCATGACCACATCACCCGCGTATGTCGCGTCCCGCGCTCCATGTATCGCAGATCAGCTGGCGAAACGGCTGTCGCGCATCTACCGACGGAGGACACCTTTTGCCCCTTTTGCCCCCTCTTTGCCTGGCCTCACTTGATCCTTGACTGGGCGGCCTCGGTTGATCCTTGACACGTCCTAGAACTTTTGCGTCACCTGAGGTTGGCTGATGGTGGTTTGCTGGCCGGAGTTCCCGGCCGGTGACAGAGCTCAGCCAGGGAGGTCCTCCGGGCGCT
>DAITAE010000536.1:0-3510 GCA_036824445.1 Streptosporangiaceae bacterium
CTTGCTCTTGCCGGTGGCTTGGGCGAACAGCCCGTCGCAGTTCTCGGCCGTGAGAAGCTCCGTCACCGCCTGCTCGTCCCGGGCATCGATCTGGACGGCGGTGAACTCCGGGCCGGCCGCGCGGACAGCGCGGTCCTGGTCGTAGTCGGCGACGAGCAGCTCAGCGAAGCTGCGGCGGGCAGCGATGCGGGCGATGGCGCTACCGACCCCGCCAGCGCCGACGAGAAGGATGCGCATGCCGAACATCCTAGACCTTGTGACCGCAACGTACTGGACCAGTCGTCACGAATGTCTTTCACAACTGAAATCGTTGCGAAACGAGCAGATTGATGCTAGAACCGTCGCATCAAGGTGCGAGAAGCGCACGAGCGGGCCACGGCGGCTCCTGCTCGGGAGGAGCAGAATCGGAGCAGGTGACCGCGGGTATGCGGCACTGGTGGGTGACGTCCGGGACCGGGCGGCGACGGCCGGCCCCGGCGGGTGACAGCCAGGAAGGTGAGGAATGGCCACCGAGCAGATCACTGTGGAGCAGCAGGTCGACAAGGGCCTCAAGTCGGGCGCCCTCGGGCTGGTCTCCACCACCATCATCGCGACCGCCTCCGTCGCGCCGGCCTACAGCATCGCCGCGACGCTGGTGTTCGTGGTCGGCTTCGTCGGGCTGCAGTCGCCGGCCATCGCCGTCCTCGCGTTCGTGCCCATGCTGCTGACATCGATCGGCTACAGCGAGCTGAACAAGGCGGACCCGGACTGCGGCACCACGTTCACGTGGGCGACGCGTGCGTTCGGCCCGAGGACGGGATGGGCGGGCGGCTGGGGGATCATCGCCGCCGACGTCCTGGTGATGGCGAGCCTCGCTCAGGTCGCCGGGCAGTACGGGTTCCTGCTGTTCAACGCGGAGGGGATCGGGACAAACGCGACAAGCGGGTGGGTGCTGCTGGTCGGCGTGCTCTGGATCGTGGCGATGACCTATATCTGTTACAGGGGCATAGAGGTCTCCGCCAACTTCCAGAAGGTCCTGCTGGGCATCGAGCTGGTGATGCTGGTCGTCCTGTCGGTCACCGCGCTGGTCAAGGTCGGCACCGGGAACGCCCCGCCAGGCCACCTCACGCCCAGCATTTCCTGGCTCAACCCGTTCCACGTCACCAGCTTCAACGCGTTCACCAGCGGCATCATCCTGATGGTGTTCATCTACTGGGGCTGGGACACGGCGGTCGCGGTCAACGAGGAGACCAAGGACAAGAACAAGACGCCCGGCCGTGCGGCGATCCTGTCGACGCTGATCCTGCTCTGCACTTATGCGCTGGTTATCTTCTCCATGCAGTCGTTCGCCGGGATCGGGACCAAGGGCAACGGCCTGGGCAACGTGGCGAACGCAGGTGACGTGCTGTCGATTCAGGGCAATGCGGTGTTCGGCACCTCCGGCTTCGGGTCGTTCCTCACCCACCTGCTGCTGTTGATGGTGCTGTCGTCGGCGGCCGCGTCCACCCAGACCACGATCCTGCCGACGGCCCGGACCACCCTGTCGATGGCGGTGTACAAGGCGATCCCGTCCAGCTTCGCGAAGATCCACCCGCGCTACCTGACCCCGACGGTGTCCACGATTGCCATGGGCGCGGTCTCGATCGTGGTCTACGTGGCGATGAACTACACGACCAACGGCATCGGGGTGATCGGCGACGCGGTGATCGCGATCGGCCTGTACATCGCCTTCTACTACGGCCTGACCGGCTTCGCCTGCGCCTGGTACTACCGGCGGAACCTCACGAGCAGTGCGCGCAACCTGTGGATGCAGGGCATCCTGCCGGTCACGGGCGGCCTGATCCTGTTCTTCCTCGGCGGCTACAGCGTGTGGCTGGACTACGACATAGCCACCGAAAACGACTACACGATGTGGACCGTGCCGTGGATCCACTGGCAGGTCGGCGGCGCGTTCGTGATCGCCGTCGGGGCCGCAATCGTCGGCGTGCTCTGCTTCCTGTACTGCCGGTTCAACGACCCAAGCTTCTTCAAGAAGCAGACCCTGACCAGGGCGACCGCGACCCTGGTGCCTGACGATTGACTTGCCGCCGGCCCGGGCGCCCGCGGGGGCGCGCCCGGCGTCGGTGGCACCGCCTACTCTTAGGCCATGCCTCATCGAGCTCATGCATGCTGCGCGGCCACCGGACAGGCGGCTCGTGGCGTGTGGCTTGCGATCCATCCCGCCGGCGAACGGCCGCGGCGGCATGGATCCACGAGACATGGCCCAGGCGGATGACCGCTCTCATCACCCACGCCCTGCTGGATGACCTGAATCCGCAGCAGCGCGCGGCCGTGGTCCACCAGGGTGGGCCCCTGCTCATCGTGGCGGGTGCGGGCTCCGGCAAGACGCGCGTGCTGACCCGCCGGATCGCCTACCTGCTCGCGGAGCGGGAGGTGAGCCCCAGTGAGATCCTGGCGATCACCTTCACCAACAAGGCCGCCGGCGAGATGGCGGCCCGTGCCGCCTCGCTCACCGGCGCCCGGGCACGCGCCATGTGGGTGATGACCTTCCACTCGGCGTGCGTGCGCATCCTGCGCCGGGAGGCGCAGCGGTTCGGCTACCCGTCGTCGTTCTCCATCTACGACCAGGCCGATTCCCAGCGCCTCATGGCGCTGGTCTGCCGCGAGCTCGACCTCGACGCCAAGCACCACCCGCCGAAGGCGATGGTCGCCCAGGTCTCCAACCTCAAGAACGAGCTCATCGATCACGAGACCTTCGCCTCCCGCGCGGACGGCTACCGGGAACAGGCGCTCGCCGAAGCCTATGGCGAGTACCAGCGCCGACTGGTGGCGGCGGGAGCGATGGACTTCGACGACCTGATCATGAATACCGTGTTCCTGCTGCAGGCTTTTCCCGAGGCGGCGCAGACCTACCGGCGCCGCTTCCGGCACGTGCTGGTGGACGAGTACCAGGACACCAACCACGCGCAGTACGTGCTCGTCAGGGAACTGGTCGGGCACGGCGCCGCGGGTGGCGGCGGCGCCGGAAGTGGCAGCACGGGCGGGAGCGGCGGCGCTTCTGCGGGAGGCGGGGCCGCTACTTCGGGAGACGGCGGCGCTCCGCCGGGAGACGGCACCGCCGGGGGTGGCGACGAAGCCGGAGACGACCTGCCCCCGGCCGAGCTGGCCGTGGTGGGCGATGCGGACCAGTCCATCTACGCGTTCCGCGGCGCGACGATCCGCAACATCGAGGAGTTCGCGCGCGACTTCCCGGGCGCCACCGTGATCCTGCTCGAGCAAAACTACCGCTCCACGCAGAACATCCTGGCCGCCGCGAACGCCGTCGTGTCCCGCAACTCGGGCCGGACGCCCAAGAAGCTGTGGTCGGACGCTGGCGACGGCCCGCCGATCACCGGCTACGTCGCGGACAGCGAGCACGACGAGGCGGCCTTCGTGGCCGAGGAGGTGGACCGGCTCACCGACGCCGGCGAGGCCACGCCCGGCCAGGTGGCCGTGTTCTACCGGACCAACGCACAGTCCCGTGTCTTTGAA
>DAITAE010000537.1:0-3509 GCA_036824445.1 Streptosporangiaceae bacterium
CCGAGCTCGACTTCGCGGCCGAGATCTGCGAGGCGGTGATGGACGTCTGGCAGCCTGGTCCGGGCCGGGAGATCATCATCAACCTGCCCTGCACGGTCGAGCGTTCCACGCCCAATGTCTATGCCGACCAGATCGAGTGGATGAGCCGCAACCTGTCCCGGCGCGAGCACGTCTGCCTGTCGGTGCACACCCACAACGATCGTGGCACCGCGGTCGCCGACGCCGAGCTGGCGGTGCTGGCCGGCGCCGACCGGGTGGAGGGCTGCCTGTTCGGGAACGGCGAGCGTACCGGCAACGTGTGCCTGGTGACCCTCGGGATGAACCTGTTCAGCCAGGGCATCGATCCGATGATCGATTTCTCCGACATCGACGAGATCCGGCGCACCGTCGAGTACTGCAACCAGCTTCCGGTGCACCCCCGCCACCCCTACGCGGGTGAGCTCGTCTACACCGCGTTCTCCGGATCGCACCAGGATGCGATCAAGAAGGGGTTCGAGGCCTACGAGGCAGACGCTGCGGCCGCCGGCGCGGACGTCGCCGAGTTCGCCTGGGCTGTTCCCTACCTGCCGATCGACCCGCGCGACGTGGGCCGCACCTATGAGGCCGTGATCCGGGTCAACTCCCAGTCCGGCAAGGGCGGCGTGGCCTACATCATGAAGGCGGAGCACCACCTGGACCTGCCCCGAAGGCTGCAGATCGAGTTCTCGCGGGTGATCCAGGCTCGCACCGACGCCGAGGGCGGCGAGGTCACCCCGGCGCAGATGTGGGAGGCGTTCGCGGCCGAGTACCTGGCGGCCGGGCCGATGGAGCTCAAGGCCCATCACGCGTCCTCGGTGGTCGACGCCAAGGACGTGCTGACCGCGGAGGTCGGCGTAAACGGGCACGTGCGCCAGGTCGAAGGCCTGGGCAACGGGCCGATCTCCGCGTTCTGCGACGCGCTCGGCTCGCTCGGGATCGAGGTGCGGGTGCTCGACTACACCGAGCACGCGCTGTCCGCTGGCAGCGACGCCCAGGCGGCCGCCTACGTCGAATGCGAGGTCGGTGGCCGGACCCTGTGGGGAGTCGGCATCGACACGAACACCGTGACCGCCTCGCTGCGGGCCGTGCTGTCGGCGGTCAACCGGGCCCAGGGAAGGTAGCTCGCGCGGCTGGTCCCGCGCCCGGCGGCGGGTCCGGCGATCCGCCCGGGTGCGGGCAGCACCGCAGATGAAGCCCCGGCGATGAACGTGGCGGAGTGCCCCGGCGTATTACTGTCGTGGCGGCATCGGAGTGTGACGACCGGGCCGATACCTGGATGAACTCCTACCGGGTGCCCCTGGTCGGGTTCGTGCTGCCGTTCGTCAACGGCGATGTCCAGGCCGCGGAGGATGTCGTCCAGGAAACGATGCTGCGGGGCTGGCAGCACGCCGCAGAGCTGTCGCCGGAGCGCGAGCGGTCATGGCTGCACACCGTTGCCCGCAACATCGCCATCTCCAGTTATCACCGGCGGCGCCGGGCCCGGCCCAGGGAGGTGCCGCTCGACGAGACAGTGCTGCCGGCCACCGATAGCGGCCTGGATGACATATTCGATGCCTGGGTGGTGGCGACCGCGCTGAATTCGCTCAGCGACGAGCACCGGACGGTCATCGTGGCACTGTTCTACCAACGGCGCACGGTGGCCGAGGTGGCCGCTTTGCTTTCCATCCCCGAAGGGACGGTCAGGTCCCGCTGCTTCTATGGCTTGCGCGCGCTGCGCAAAACGCTGGAAGAACAAGGAATCACACGGCCATGACCTGCCAGACCGCGGTTTCACTCGGCGTCTACGTGCTGGGGGCGGCGGATACCTCCGAACGCCTTCGCGTCGAGGCCCATCTGCCCGGCTGCGCGGCATGCCGCGCCGAACTGGCCCGCCTGGCGCCACTGCCCGGCCTGCTCGCCCGCGTTCCGCCCGATCTTCGCCCGGCCTCGCCCGGCCCGGCTGCTTCCAGCCCGGCCGCTTCCAGCCCGGCTGCGCCCGGGCCGGTGGCCGCCCCGGCCGGCGTTCGCCGCGGCCCGTTCCGGCGGGTGCTCGCCCCGGGACGCACTCGCCGCGGCCCGTCCCGGGGAGTGCCCGCCCCGGGCCGTCCCCGGCCGTCCCGGCCGCGCTGGGCCGCGGCCCTGGCCGCCGTTGCGGCAGCGGCGGCCGGCCTCGCCGGCGGTTACCTGCTCGCCCCCCATGGCGGCGGCAGCCAGCCGGCCGCCCCGGCCATGACGGTGTCGGGCGCCAACCCGGCGGCCCACGTCCGCGCCGTCGCGGCGCTGACCGCGACCTCGTGGGGGACCAGCATCCGGCTGCGGGTCAGCGGGCTCCCGCTCAACGTCCAGTGCTGGCTGGTCGTCCGCTCCCGGTCGGGCCAGAGCGAGGTGGCCGGCGTGTGGGACGCCTGGAGCCCGGGCCCGGTCACCGTTCCCGCCAGCGCGGCGTGGCGGCCGTCAGACATTGCCAGCCTTCAGGTGAAGACCGCCACCAGGAGCCTGGTCACGATCGCGGCCGGACGGCCGTAGCGGGGCCGCGAGCCGATACCGCCGATGGCGCACGGCAGAGCACCGGCGGCAGCGGCTCCATAATCGCCGGGCGGCCGCGAATTTCTGCTGGCGCGTGCCCGCCGAGAGCGTGATCGCCGTACCCCCGCCGCCTTCCCGGGCGCGCCACCGCCTTTCCCGGGCCGTATCTGAACACGGCGGCCATTCGCCGCGTCTAAGCAATCAGGAAACGACACGGCAGAACGAAAGAAGCGGGGCTGAGGTATGACGACCGAATACACCCAGGCGGTTCCGGAGCGCACATTCAATGCTCCGGCCGGTGGCGGGCGCAGGCCGCCCACACCCCGGGCGGCCCTGGCCGGGCTGGCGGGAGCGGCCGGTGCCGGGCGCAGGCTGCGCACACGCCGCGCGGCTCTGGCCGGGCTGGCGGGAGCGGCGGCTGCCACCGCCCTGGTGGCGTGCGGGGGCGGCGGAAGTCCGGGTGGCGCCGGAAGTACCGGCGGCGGCCATCCGGCCGGGAACACGGCGGTGGTCACCACCCGTCATCTGGCGGGACTGGGCACGGTCCTGGTGAGCGCCTCAGGCAGGACGGTCTACTCGCCGGAGCAGGAGGCACACGGCCAGATCCGGTGTACCGGCAGCTGCCTCAGCTTCTGGTTCCCGGTGACGGTGACATCGGCCACCGGCCTGCACGCACCCGGCGGCCTCACCGGCGTGCTCGGCACCGTCCACCGCCACGACGACGGCCGGACCCAGCTCACGTACAACGGCAGGCCCCTGTACACGTTCAAGCTGGACCAGTCTCCCGGCCAGGCTCGCGGCAGCAACTTCACCGACTCCTTCGGGGGCACCTCCTTCACCTGGCAGGCGGTCACGGCCAGCGGCGCGGCCTCCGGGTCGGGAGGCGGGGCGGCGCCCACCGGCGGGCCGGGATACCAGGGCGGCTCCGGCTACTAGGGCCAGGCTGGCCGGGGCCGCCGTAGCCGTGGCCGGGGCGGCAGTGGCGG
>DAITAE010000057.1:0-7258 GCA_036824445.1 Streptosporangiaceae bacterium
CGGAATGGGACACTGACGGCACGGCCGGGCTCGAGGCCCAGGTCATGCAGGACGGAGACCTCGTCGGCTACGTCCCCGAGATCGAGGGCTCCGAGGACTTCACCGAGCAGCAGGTGGTCGACGCCATCGCGCGGACCGACTACGACCAGCCCATCGCCCGCCAGCGCACGACCACGCCGCCACCGGCCGAGCCCCTGCCCCGGGAAGGCGGGCTGTTCCGCCGGTTCCGGGATGGCCTCCGCTACAGGTAGCCGGGAACCGGCCCACGCACGCCTCCCGCCCGGAAGCCTGGGCCTCGGTGGGTCACCCCACCCGCTCCGGCACGCCGGCGGCCTCCGGCGCGGGCGGCAGCCCGCCATCTTCCCGGATGCCGTAGCGCGAGTACAGCTGGCGCAGCGGGCGCGGCGCCCACCAGTTCGCCCGCCCGAGAAGCCGCATGGTCGCTGGCACCAGCAGCACCCGGATGATCGTGGCGTCCACCACCAGGGCGATGATCATGCCGATGCCCAGCAGCTTGATGAACGTGATCCCGGACGCCGAGAACGCGCCGACCACGATCACCAGTAGCAGCGCCAGGCTGGTGATGATGCCGCCGGTCCGCTGCAGGCCGCTCGCGACCGCCGCGGTGTTGTCGCCGGTGACGTCGTAGCGCTCACGGACCCGCGACAGCAGGAACACCTCATAGTCCATGGACAGCCCGAAGATGATCGCCAGCATCAGAATCGGCATGGTCGGGTCGATGGTGCCGGTCGGCGTGAAATTGAGCAGTCCGGACAGGTGGCCCTCCTGGAAGATCCATACGATCGCGCCGAACGTCGCGGTCAGCGACAGGGCGTTCATCACGATGGCCTTGAGCGGCAGGACCACCGACCCGAACGCCAGGAACAGCAGCAGGAACGTGGCGAGCACCACCACCAGCGCCATCCACGGCAGGGTGTGGCCCAGGCTGGCCAGCTCGTCCACGAGCTGCGCGGTCACGCCGCCGACGAACACCTGCGCCCCGGCCGGCGGCGGCACCGCGCGCACCCGCTCCACCAGTGCCCGCGCCGCCGCGGACTCGGGATTGGCGGCGTAACGCAGATCCACCCGCGCCACGTTGCCTGCCACGCCGGTCACCTGCCCTGCGACGACCCCGGGGATGTGCCGCAGGCGCGTCAGGTAGTCGGCCAGGGCGGCCTGCCGCGCCGGAGCATCGGCGGGCCCGGCGAACTTGACCACGGCCTCGATGGGAGTGGTGGCGTTGGCCGGGAAGTCGCTGGCGAGGGCCTCCGAGACAACCCGCGGCGCCGCGTTCGCGGGCAGGGCGCGGGCGTCCGTGCCGCCCCAGGTGATGGAGCGGAACGGGGAGCCGAGCGCGAGCAGCAGCACGACGGTCACGGCCACGTAGGCAACCGGCCGGCGCATGACGCTGCGGGCGATGCGGTACCAGGCCCCGCTGGCCTCGTCCGCGGCCGGTGCGGGAGCAGCCTTCCGGCGGCGGATGCGCAGCGCGTTGACCCGGTAACCGAGCACCGCGAGCAGCGCGGGCATGACGGTCAGCGCGGCCAGCATGTCCACCACGACGGTCGCCACGCCGCCGTAGCCCATGGAGCGCAGGAACATCTCGGGGAACAGCATCAGGCCGGCCAGGGCGACTGCGACGGTGACGCCGGACACGGCCACGGTCCGGCCCGCGGTGGCCACCGTCCGGGCCAGCGCATCCTCGACCGAGGGGCGGCTGCGCAGCTCCTCCCGGAACCGGGCGACCATGAACAGGCCGTAGTCGATGGCCAGGCCCAGGCCGAGGATGGTGGTGATGTTGATCGAGTAGATCGACACGTCGGTGACCAGGGTCAGCAGCCGCAGCGCGGCAAACGAGCCGAGGATGCCGATCGCCCCGATGGCGAGCGGCATGCTGGCGGCGGCCAGGCTGCCGAAGATCACCAGCAGCAGGATGAGGAGCGCCGGCATGGAGATGCCCTCGGCCCGGCCGATATCCGCCTTGACCTCCTCGTTGATGGCCAGCTCGGTCGGGATCTGCCCGCCCACCCGCTCGGTCAGGCCCGCGGCGCCGAGCTTGCCGCTGATGGCCTGGTACGTCTTCATCTGCGCGGCATCGCCGGCGCCGGCCAGCCGCAGCACCGCGTAGGTCTCGTGCCCGCCGCGCCCGGCGAACAGCGGCGACCCGGTGGACCAGTACGTCTGGTAGGAGAGGACCTTGTCCGTGGGCAGCGCGGCCAGGCTCTGGGTGACCGCGGCCCGGTAAGCGGGGTCCCGCACGGTCAGAGCCGGGCTGCGGTAGAGCACTACGACATCGGCGGTGTCCCGCCCGAACGCGCGGGTCGCCAGGGTGCCCGCCCGCTCGCTCTCGCTGCCCGGCGCGGTGAAGCCCCCGCCGGACTGCAGCGCGCCGAACACACCCGTTCCCCACAGCGCCGCGCCGACCACGGCCACCGCCGCTACCAGCAGGACCAGCCGCCGGCGGCGGTATACGAAACGCCCCCATGCCTCGAACATTCGGCTCCTCCGCCGTTAGACTGTTACCTGGCGTTTACATTGGTGAACGATGTAAACTGCGAACAGTGTTAACTTGGCATACACTGTTCACGATTGTCAAGTGTGTTAAGGAACGGAGGCCGGCGTGGTGGTAGAGGCACCGAGCCGCCGGGACCGGGTGCGGGCAGCGACCGCTGACGAGATCAAGCAGACGGCCCGCCGCATCCTGGTGGCCGAGGGGCCGGAGGCGTGCTCGCTGCGGGCGATCGCCCGCAAGATGGGCATGACCGCACCCGCCCTGTACCGGTACTTCGACAGCCGCGAGGACCTGATCAAGCACGTGGTCGCCGACATCTTCACCGAGATCGCCGGCGGCATCCACGCCGCGATCGAGGCCGCCGGCCAGGACAGCGGCGGCGACATGGTGGCCAAGCTCGTCGCCGCCTGCGGCGAGTTCCGCTCCTGGTCACTCGGTCACAAAGAGGAGTTCGGCCTGCTGTTCGGCACCCCGCTGCCTGGCCTGGAGGCCGTGCACGACGATGTGATCGACGACTGCGCGGCGAAGTTCAGCGGCGAGTTCTTGGCGCTGTTCCTGGAGCTGTGGCGCAAGCACCCGTTCCCGGTCCCCGGTGACGACCAGATCGACCCCAGCCTGCGCGAGCAGCTGGCGCACTACCGAGAACTGCTCGGGGCCGACCTGCCGCTCGGCGCGGGCCTCACGTTCCTGCGCTGCTGGGTCCGGCTCTACGGCATGGTCAGCCTCGAGGTCTTCGGCCACCTGCACTTCGCCCTGGACGACGCGGCTCCCATGTTCGAGATCACCCTCGCCGAGCTCGCCGAGCTCGTCGGCCTGCAGTACCCACTGCATCGCTAAGGCAGCCCGCCGCGCATCCCGGCAGCGCCGGCTGCGGCGGGCCAGG
This sequence comes from Streptosporangiaceae bacterium, assembly GCA_036824445.1. GTDB lineage: Bacteria > Actinomycetota > Actinomycetes > Streptosporangiales > Streptosporangiaceae > UBA9676. The sequence continues at coordinate 3,396 of DAITAE010000057.1, forward strand.
CCGGTGCCGCTGCCCGCTAGGCGGTGCCGCTGCCCGAAGACCGGTACCTGTGGAGAAGCTGCGTGGCTACTGGTGGCCGAGGACGGCGTGCGGGACGTATCGCTCCTCCAGGCGGCGCATCTCGTCGTCGGTGAGGTCGAGCTTCACGGCGGCGAGGGCGTCCTCCATGTGACCGGACTTGGTGGCGCCCACGATGGGGGCGGTCACGCCGGGCCGGTGCAGTAGCCAAGCCAGCGCGACCTGCGCCGGCGGGACGCCGCGCGCGGCGGCCACCTCGGCCGCCGCGTCCACCACGTCGAAGTCGGCCGGGTGCTGGTAGAGGCTCTCGCCGAAGGGGTCGGTGTTCGCCCGGGTGGTGCGACGTTCACCTTCCCGGGTCCGGGTGCCGGCCAGCGTGCCGCGGGCAAGCGGGCTCCACGGGATGACGGCGATCCCCTGGTCGAGGCACTGCGGGATCATCTCCCGCTCCTCTTCCCGGTAGAGCAGGTTGTAGTAGTTCTGCATGGAGACGAACCGGGTCCAGCCGTGCCGGTCCGCCGCGTGCTGCGCCTTGGCGAACTGCCAGGCGAACATGCTGCTCGCACCGATGTAGCGGGCCTTGCCGGACTTGACCACGTCGTGCAGCGCCTCCATCGTCTCCTCGATCGGCGTCCGCCGGTCCCACCGGTGGATCTGGTAGAGGTCGACGTAATCCATGCCGAGCCGCCGCAGCGACGCGTCGATCGCGGAAAGGATGTGCTTGCGGGACAGGCCCCCGGCGTTCTCCCCCTCCCCCACCGGCATGAACACCTTGGTGGCCACGACCACCTCGTCGCGCTGGAAGAACTTGCCGAGCAGCCGCCCGGTGGCCACCTCACTGGCCCCGCCGGAGTAGACGTCCGCGGTGTCGAAGAAGATCACGCCGCCTTCGGCCGCGACGCGGACGATCGGCTCGGCGGCATCCTCATCCAGCACCCACGGCCGGTCACTGTTGTTCCCGAAGCTCATCATCCCGAGGCACACGCGCGACACGCGCATGCCCGTCGCGCCAAGGTTGACGTACTCCATGATCACCTCATGATCGCTGCGTCATCGGACAGGTCTGTGTAAGCGAGATTACGTCCGGCCGCGGGGGCCTCGCCGCCCGGGACAGCCTGCGCGGACAGCCCCGCTCGGGACAGCCTGCGCGGACAGCCCCGCCCGGCCCGGCGGGCGGGTCTGTCAGGCCACGAACGGCTGGCCGGACTCGCTCGTCATCGGCCGTCCCGCGGCCTGCCAGCCGAACATGCCGTCCGACACGTTGAGCGCCCGCCAGCCCGCCCCGGCGAGGGCCCGTGCGGCGTGGTCCGAGCGTCTCCCCGACCGGCAGATCACATAGACCTCGCTGCCGCGGTCGATCTCCAGATAACGGGCGCCCAGCTCGCCCAGCGGGATGTGCAGGGCACCGGGCACATGCCCGGCTTCCCACTCATCGGCTTCCCGCACGTCCAGCAAGAACGCGTCAGCGGGCACCTCGGTCGCGGGCACCTGGAGCACGGTGCTGTTCTGGCTCATCCGTTCCTCCACGCATTCGGCTGCGATTCCTGGGCTGGCCGGGCAGATGGGGTATGCCGGCGGACCTCCAGCCGGACGAGCCCGGGCGGGCGTAGCTCGCTACGTCCCGGAGGTTCCGTTTGGCTTGCTGTCCTGGGTGGCCGCGGCGCCTTGCTCCTGGCCCTGGCCGTTCTCGCGCCACCTCGGGCCGGGGACCACCTTGCGGAGCTGCTTGTTCATCGAGCGCAGCAGGAAAAACAGCGCCACGCCCATCCCGGCCACGATCAGGAACCCGAGGACACCGGGCACCACGGCGCTGGCCGAGGCGGCGGCGATGTCGGTCACGGGCTCACCTTCTCCCGGACGCCGGCGAACAGATCGTCCTCCGGCAGTTCAGTATCCACCACGGACCTGGCGAGGTGATAGTCCTCGGTCGGCCACGCCGCCTGCTGTACCTCGAGCGGGCAGGCGAACCAGGAGCTCTCCGGGTCGATCTGGGTGGCGTGGGCGATGAGCGCCTGGTCGCGGACGGCGAAGAAGTCTGCGCACGGGACGCGGGTGGTGATCTCCAGCTCCGGCCTGGCGGCGCGGTCCTCGTCGTCCCAGCGCGCGAACCACTCCGCGTACGGGGACTCCAGCCCGCGGCGCTGCATCTCCTCGTGCAGCGCAGTGAACCGCGCCCGGTGGAAGCTGACGAAGTAGTACATCTTGAGCGGCTGCCAGGGCTCGCCCGAGCCGGTGTAGCGGTCGGGGTCGGCGGCGGCGTCGAACGCCTCCAACGAAACCTGGTGCGTCATCACGTGATCGGGATGCGGGTAGCCGCCGTTCTCGTCGTAGGTCAGCATCACGTGCGGCCGGAACTCCCGCACCGCCCGGACCAGCGGCTCGGCAGCGTCCTCCAGCTTCTGCAGCGCGAAACAGCCCTCCGGCAGCGGCGGGGGCGGATCGCCACCGGGCAGGCCGGAGTCGACAAAGCCGAGGAACTGCTGCCTGACACCCAGGATCTCCCGGGCCCGGGCCATCTCGTCCCGCCGGACGCGGCTGAGGTCAGCCCGGATCTCGGGCCGGTCCATGGCCTTGTTGAGTATGTCGCCCCGCTCACCGCCGGTAAGGGTGCAGACCATGACGTCCACTCCCGAGCGGACGTAACGCGCCATCGTGGCCGCGCCCTTGCTCGACTCGTCGTCCGGGTGCGCGTGCACTGCCATCAGCCGCAGCGGCGCCGGCCGGAGGCGGCTTGTGGCGGCGGGATCGTCGGGCATGACAGACAAAACGTCCCTTCGGAAGGGTGAGCGGGTCCTATCACACGCCGCCGGGGCACCTGGGAGCACCAGCACGGCAGCAGCGGAAAACCATCTTGCATGACAACCGGCAGCGGGGGAACGTCATTCCCTTGAGAGGCGCTGTGCGGTCCCCTGGTCTGCCTCAGGCCAGGCTCCATCCGTCGCCCCGCCGGCTATTGACTGATACGACACATGCGTAAGCCTTGTGCAGCGGTGCTGGTCGTGATGTGCGCGGAAGCCGGCCTGTGCGCAATTCTCCATGTCGCCCACATCCGGCGGCAGGCATGCCAGGATCGCCGAGGTAGCTTGTTGTGTCGGCCAGGCAGCGCCTGCTCACGTGCGGGTACACCTCGCCAGAGGCCTGGACTTCAGCCACCTCCAATTCACGATCGAGGCTTGCGGGAGTGATCCGGTTGTGAGCGAGAGGATCGCGACGCCGGCCTCCGGCGCAGCGCCTGAGCGGGGGGCCAGCCTGGGTCGGCGGGTGCGGCTGAGCGCGACCGGGGCGGTCATCGCCGGGGCGGTCGCCGTGGCGCTGGGTCTGCGGGTCTATGAGCTCAGTCGGCCTGGCTTCTTGCTGGGGGTCACACAATACGACGACGGACCCTACTTCGGCAGCGCGCTGCGCCTGCTCGACGGGAGCCTGCCCTACCGGGACTTCGTCGTTGTCCAGCCGCCTGGGATCACCTTGCTCATGGCCCCGGCCGCGCTGCTGGCGAAGCTGACCGGCACGGCAGGGGGGATGGCCGCCGGGCGGATCCTGACCACCCTGGCCAGCACGGGCGCCATAGCCCTGGGCGGCCTGCTGGTACGCCACCGCGGTGTCCTGGCGACCCTGGTCACCTGCGGTATCCCCGTGGCCTACCCGGCGAGCGTGGGGGCGTCGCACACGGTGCTGGTTGAGCCGTGGCTGGTGCTGTTCTGCCTGATCGGGGCGGTGGCTGTGTTCGACGGCGACTGGCTGGCCGCCAGCCGCAGACGGCTGGCCTGGGGCGGGGTGGCGTTCGGGTTCGCTGGCGCGATCGAGGCCTGGGCGATCGTGCCGGCGCTGGCGGTGCTGATCGCCGC
>DAITAE010000057.1:7268-13670 GCA_036824445.1 Streptosporangiaceae bacterium
AAGACTGCCAGCGCTGGTCGGGCATCGCGGCGGGCGGGCGGGGGGGGATGCGGGGGCGGGTGAGGCGGGCCGGGATCTACGCCGGCGGGGTCGCGGCCGGGTTCTTGATCCCGGTGGTGCCGTTCGCAGCGGCCTCCCCGACCGGGTTCTACCGCAGCCTGATCACAGCCCAGATCGGCCCCCGCGCCCACCCCCAGCGCGTCGCGATCTGGGTGCGGCTGACCAACATGACCGGGATCACCGACCTACACGTGTCCTCCCACGCGGCGGTCGCCCTGATCGCGCTGGCGATCGCGGGGGCCATCGTCACCTTCACCATCGCCGCGTGGTGGCTGACCCGTCAGTCCCCGCCGGCCCTGGATGCCTTTGCCCTGGCCGCCACCGCCGCGATCGTGGTCATGTTCATGTGGCCCGACCAGTTCCACTATCACTTTCCCGCATTCTTGGCCCCGTTCCTGGCCATGGCCATCGCCCTGCCCGCTGCCCGCCTCACCACAGCGCTCGAAGCCGCCCGGCCCGACCTGATCTCCTTGACCCGATGGGCCGTACCCGGCGCCGCGGCTGCCGTCCTCATCGGCTTCGCCGCGCTGCACGTCCGCACCGAAATGCGCCTCGGCCGCTACGCCAGCTTGAGCACCGCGACCTCGGCCCAGATACAGCGGATCGTCCCGCCCGGTGACTGTGTCCTCACCGACCAGGCCGCTTACCTGATCGCCGCCAACCGGTTCACCTCCGACGTGCCCGGGTGCTCGCAGATGATCGACGGGCTCGGCACCGACCTGGCCCTGTCCGGCGGGCTCAAGCCAGGGACCGGCGCCGGCCGCGTGCCCGCCGTCGCAGCCATCTGGGAGAACGGGTTCACCCATGCCCAGTACGTGTGGCTGACCATCCATGCGTCTCGCCGGGTCGCCTGGACTCCTTCGCTGCGGGCCTACTTCCGGGAGCACTTCGCCCAGGTGATGAAAGACGCCCGCGGCGACCGGCTGTACGCACGCAAGAGCCTCTCGGGCACCCGCTGACCGGTCTGCCCGGTTAGATGTCGTAGTTCGGCCCGAACTCGTGCGGGCAGGTGGCCATAGACGGTTGCCTCTGTCTAGTCGTACCTCAGCCAGGACACGTCAGCGAGGCCCCGGCCAGCGAGCCAAGCGCCAACCGGGCTCTGACCCGGAGGTGAGTCCGGCTATGGCAGATCATCCCGCACCACAGCCCGCCGAGGTGGCGGCGCTGCTGCATAAACACAGCGGCCGGTGGCAGATCGAGCACACCGGCCTGGGTGTGCCGCCGTCCGCAAGAGCCCCGACGGGCCGCACATCAGGGTGCTGGTCGCCCACGACCTCACCGGCCTGCGCGGCAAGCTGGCGGACGCTGAGGCCGAGAAACCGCCGGACCTCCCGGCACCTGGTGTGGCGCAGCCGACGGTGGGTGGATATCGGGCGCGTCCAACCCGCCCGCCTGATAGCCCTGGGCAAGATCATCCGCCCTCCCGGCGCACACCCGCCGTCCAGCCATCACAACGCCGGGGGTCGGGAGTGTCTGGCGACGGAGGCCGAGGTAGGCGGCCTGCCGGGATGTCGGGCAACTGTCCGCTGACACGATCGCCCGGCGCGGGGAGGTTTAGTAGCGGTTAATATGGCCGACAATGGTGGGGTCTGATCCTGGGGAATCCGCAGGTGAGGACAGTGGCTGACTAGCGCCTACCGCCTTGTTAGCCTCAAAGGATTACCCCAAGGAGCCACGCATGGCTCCGGCGGGCCTCATGGTCCGCCTTGCAGCCAAGGAGTACCCGTGACCGAGACACGCGACGACCACGTCACCTGGCTCACCCAGGAGGCCTACGACCGGCTGAAGGCCGAGATGGACCATCTCTCGGGGCCAGGACGAGTGGAGATCGCGAAGAAGATCGAGTCCGCCCGCGCCGATGGTGACCTGCGCGAGAACGGCGGCTATCACGCGGCCAAGGAGGAGCAGGGCAAGCAGGAGGCCCGCATCAACCAGATCCAGCACATCCTGGAGAACGCCAAGGTCGGGGAGCCGCCGCGCACCGAGGGCGTGGTCGGTCCCGGGATGACGGTCACCGTCCGCTTCGATGGCGACGACGACGAGGTCACCTTCCTGCTGGCCTCGCGCGAGGAGAGCGGGTCGCCGATCGACATCTACTCCCCGCGCTCGCCGCTCGGCAGCGCCATCTCCGGCAAGAAGGTCGGCGAAACCGCGACCTACACCATGCCTAACGGCCGCGCCGCCACGGTCGAGATTCTCGAGGCGGTCCCGTACGGGGAGTTCTGAACCAGGCGGACTCGGCCGCTGCCCCGGGGATGGGCCCGGGCAGCGGCCGTTGCCGTTATTAGCCGACGAGTTCAGGCGCCTCGGGCGACGGCTGCTCGGCCGACGTCCGGCCTCGCAGCGGCACTTCCTTGAGGAAGCAGGCCAGAATGAACACCGCGGCTGCGGCCGGCGCGGCCCAGAAGAACACTTCCGTGGTCGCGTGCGTGATCGCGGCGAAGACGATGTTCTTCACCGCCGCGGGCATGTGGGCGACCACGACCGGGTTGAGCTGGCCGCCGCCGGCGTTCAGGTGCAGAGCGGGCATCTTGGTGTGCAGTTCGCTGGTCAGCTGGTGGGCGAAGATCGCGCCGAACGCGGAGACGCCGATCGACCCGCCGATCTGCTGGAAGAACGTCCGCGAACTGCTGGCCACGCCGATGTCGCTCATGGCCACGCTGTTTTGCGCGACGAGCGTGGTGATCTGCATGAGGAAGCCCATGCCCACACCGAGCACGACGAAGAACAGGCCCGAGGTGACCAGGCTGGTGTTGACGTTCAGCATGGTCAGCAGGTACATGGCCACCGTCATGACCGCGCCGCCGATGATCGGCAGCGCCTTGTAGCGGCCGGTCCTGGTGGTGACCCGTCCCGCGATCAGCGTGGTGACGGTCGAGCCGAGCATCAGCGGGATCAGCATCAGCCCGCTTTCGGTCGCCGACAGGCGCTGCACCGTCTGCTGGTACAGCGGCAGGAAGGTGAGCGCGCCGAACATGGCCAGGCCGAGCAGGAAGCTCATCGCGCTGACGAGCGAGAAGTTCCGGTTGCGGAACACGTGCAGCGGCAGGACCGGCTCGGCGGCCCGCCGTTCGACCGCGATGAACCCAGCCGTCGCCACCACCGCCAAGGCGCCAAGGCTCATGATCTGCGCCGACCGCCACGGGTACTGCGTGCCGCCCCAGGTGGTCAGCAGGACCAGCGAGGCGGCGGCCACCGCGAGCAGTACCGAGCCGAGGTAGTCGATCTTGTGCTTAACGATGTGACGCGGCACGTGCAGGGTCAGGGCGAGGTAGATGAGCGCGGCGCCGCCGATCGGCATGTTGATGTAGAAGATCCAGCGCCAGGAAAGGCTGTCGGTGATGTACCCGCCGACGAGAGGGCCGGCGATCATGGCCAGCGTCATCGCCGCCATGATGTAGCCCATGTACTGACCGCGCTCGCGGGGGGACACGAGGTCCCCGATGGTCGCTATCGCGCCGACCAGGAGGCCGCCGGCGCCCAGGCCCTGCAGCGCGCGGAACACGATGAGCTGGTCCATCGTCTGCGACAGGCCGGACAGCGCCGAGCCGACCAGGAAGATGATGATCGCGGCCATGAGCAGGCGCTTGCGGCCGTACAGGTCGCCCAGCTTGCCGTACAGGGGCGTGGTCACGGTCGCCGCGAGCACGTAGGCGGTGACCACCCAGGACAGGTGCTGCACGCCGCCCAGGTCGCCGACGATGCGCGGCAGGGCGGTGGAGACGACGAGCTGGTCGAGCATGGCGAGCATGATGGCCAGCAGCAGGCCCGGGAGGATGATCAGGACTTCCCGCCGTGGCCCTGTCGGGACGGCCGCAGCCTCCGCGGACGCGTTCTGTGCCATGGTCTGGGTTCCTCCCCCGCGAGATGCTCGCTACCTACTTGCCGACCGGTTAGTATATGTCTACGGAGACAAGGCTAGAACGGTAACTAACCGGTCGTCAAGTAAGTTTTGCTGAGGGAGTACGAGGCGCGGCACGATGGATGAGCCGATGGGCGCCACCGCGCGGGCCGCAACGCCGGCCCTTGATGTTCCTTCTGCCGTGGGCCGGGGCCGCTCCCGGAGCAGGAGCCGCTCCCGTGGCAGCAGCCCGGCCCGCGGAGAGGCCCGCGCCCGGCACCGCGTCCGTGGCGAGCTCCCGCGCGGCGACACCCGGCAGCGCATCCAGGCGATCGCGCTGGAACTGTTCGCTGAGCAGGGCTACGAGAAGACCTCGCTGCGGGAGATCGCGGAGCGGCTCGGCGTCACCAAGGCGGCGCTGTACTACCACTTCAAATCCAAAGAGGACATCGTCCGCAGCTTCACCGAGGATTACCGGGCCGAACTGGACACGGTCATCGCCTGGGGCGCCAGCCAGCCGCCGAGCCCCGAGAGCAGGGCCGAAATCCTGGCCCGCTACGCCGATATCGTCAGCCGGCGTCTCGAGGTCATCCGGTTCATGGAGCAGAACCAGGCCACACTGCACAGCCTCCTGTCCGACCTCGGCCGCCGGAAGAAACTCTTCCGCGAGCATTTCAAGGCCCTGTGCGACCTGGTCACACCGCCCGGGGCCGCTCTGCCGGAGCGGATTCGCGCCGCGATGGCGGTCGTCTCGATAGGCATGAGCTCGCTGCTCTTCCAGCACGAGGCAGCAAGCCCTGAGGAACTGAACGACGCCGTGCTGAAGGTGGCCTGCGACCTCGCCGGGATTCCGGCCGACGGTCCAGCAGCGTCCGGCAGCTCATCCGGAGAATCCCTCGCGGGTGCCAGCGGCTGAGGCACGCACCAAGGGCAGCACCCGGTACGGGACCGGGGTGGCGAGCGCGATGACGGTGGAGGCGCGCACCACACCGGCCACGGCCACGATGGCGTCGATCACCCGCTGAAGGTCGCTGTTGGTCCGGGCCACCACCCGGCAGAGCATGTCGCCCGGCCCGGTGATCGTGTGCACCTCCAGCACCTCGGGGATGTCCGCGAGCAGCTCGGCGACCGGGTCATGCCCTCCGGCCTGCCGGATTTCCAGTGTCACGAACCCTGTCACCCGGTAGCCGAGCGCCACCGGGTCCACGTCCGGCCCGTAGCCGGTCACCACTGCGCGGGCCTGCAGCCGGTCCAGCCGCGCCTGCACGGTGCCGCGCGCCACTCCCAACCGCCGCGACGCCTCCAGCACCCCGACCCGGGGCTCGGCCGTGAGCAGCTCGATCAGCCGCACGTCCAGTGGGTCGGTCGGCCAGGCAGTCCCGCTCACGTCCCCTCCTATCCGCAGTCCCGGCAGTGCCGCACTCCTGTCGCCTGCTGTCCGCGAACGCCAGCGAACCAGCACAGACTGCGCAGTTCGCCGATCTCCGCCGCCTTCAAACTAGGCAAATTGTCCAGCTCGCTTGCCAAGTGTTGCACATCATGCCCGCCCGGTCGATGCTTCGATCAAGTGGTCTGTCAGGGGAGTCAACGAGGCCTCCTCTTACAGACCACGAGCGGCACAGGCACGTGGCCAGCGGGTGAACCATCGGGTGAACCATCGGGTGAAGGAGCGTGACGATGGCAGCGCAGGGCGGGTACGGACCCCAAGACGGCGGGCATGCGCATCGGGACGCCTTCCCGGTCATCGGCATGGACGCGGTCGTCTTCGCGGTCGGCAACGCACGGCAGGCCGCCCACTACTACTCGGCCGCGTTCGGCATGCGGTGCGTCGCCTACCGCGGGCCCGAAACTGGCTGCCGCGACGAGGCCGCCTACGTGCTCGAATCCGGGCGGGCACGTTTCGTGCTGCGCGGCCCGGTCCGGCCCGGCACGGGCATCGGCAGCCACGTGGCCGATCACGGCGACGGGGTGATCGACCTGGCGATCGAGGTTCCCTCGGCCGAGGCGGCCTACGACTACGCCATCGGTCACGGCGCCCGGGGCCTGGCCGCGCCGGCCACGGTCGAGGACGACCACGGCAAGGCCATACTCGCCACCATCGCCACCTACGGTGAAACCGCTCACACGCTGGTCGAGCGATCCAGCTACTCGGGCCCGTACCTGCCGGGCTACGTCGCCACCGGCCCGTTGGGAACCGTGCCGGCCCGGCCGTATTTCACCGAGATCGACCACTGCGTCGGCAACGTCGAGCTCGGCAGGATGGATGAGTGGGTGGGCTTCTACCACCGGGTCATGGGCTTCACGAACATGAAGGAGTTCGTCGGGGACGACATCGCCACCGAGTACTCCGCCCTCATGAGCAAGGTGGTCGCCGACGGCTCCCGGCGGGTGAAGTTCCCGATCAACGAGCCAGCGCCGGGGAAGAAGAAGTCCCAGATCGACGAGTACCTGGAGTTCTACGGCGGGCCGGGCGTCCAGCACATCGCCCTGGCCACCGACGA
>DAITAE010000538.1:0-3497 GCA_036824445.1 Streptosporangiaceae bacterium
GCAGGGCCAGCTGCACCATGCCGACCGCACCCTCGACGATCCGCTGCCGCGCGCCAACCACGGCAGATGCCTGCTGCTGGCGCAGCATCGCCTGGGCGATTTCGGCCGCATACGAGAGCCGGGTCAGCCGCGACTCGATGACGTTGACGCCGGCCGGGGCGACCCGGTCGGCGATCTCGGCCGACAGCCGCTGGGTGATCTCTTCGGCGTTGTCGCGCAGCGACAGCTGGGCATCACGGTTGCTGGTGTAGGGGTAGCTGGAGGCGACGTGCCTCACCGCGGTCTCGGTCTGGATGGCCACGAACTTGGTGTACTCATCGACGGAATAGATGGCCTTGGCCGTGTCCCGTACCTGCCAGACGACGACGGCGGCGATCTCGATCGGGTTGCCGTCGGCGTCGTTAACCTTGGCCTGCGCGGTCTCATGGTTGCGGATCCGAGTGGACACCCTGATGCGGCGAGTAAATGGGTTCACCCACTGCAGCCCGGGATCGCGTATCGTGCCGCGGTACTTGCCGAATAGCTGGATGACGCGCGCCTGGCCTGGGACGACGGGCGTCAGACCGGCCAGCAGCAGCGCGGCGATGATCAACACGATGATGCCCGTCCAGACCAGGGTCGTCGCGGTGTCACCGGTTTGCTTGCCCGAATACCACAGCACCGCCACGGCGGCGAGCAGTGCCGCGACGCCGGCCACCAGGACCTTGACGCCGCGTGTCGACCAGGCCGCATACTCGGCCACCGGTGCCGGAGCCAGCTCCTGACCTGTTCTGAGTGAGGCCTGCGCAGCCATCCGTCCCACCTCCGCCTGATACGCCTGATATTACATGTCTAGCATACTGATATCAATTTAAGACTGCAAGTGCCCCGCCGCCTGGGCACGACGGTTCCCGCCGTCTGCGCACAACGACAACGCGATAGGCTGGCGGCGGCCCAAAGCCAGCAGGTCCGGCCGCTGAGGTGGGCGTCCTCCCATCTGACCAATCCGATGACGAGGAGCCCCAGGGGGGTGCATGGCTGAATATCACTTTGTCAGCACATGGCAGATCCAGGCACCCGTCGAGCGAGTCTGGGATGAGATCTACCACGCCGAGCGCTGGCCAAGCTGGTGGAAGTACGTGTCCGTGGTGGAGGAGCTGGAGCCGGGCGCTCCTGACGGGGTCGGCAAACGTCTGCACCTGTTGTTTCGTACTCGGCTGCCGTACCAGCTCGGCTTCGACCTGCGCACGACCCGCGTCCAGCCGCCGACCACGCTGGAGGCCGAGGCAACCGGGGAGCTGGAGGGCACCGGTCGTTGGACGTTCACGCCGGCGAACGGCGGCACGCTGGTCACCTACAACTGGGACATTCGAACGACCAGGTGGTGGATGAACCTACTGGCGCCGGTTGCCCGGCCGGCCTTCAAGTGGAACCACGACGAATTGATGCGTGAGGCGGGCGAGAGCCTGGCTCGCCGCCTTGGCACGGACCTGGTGCTGCCGGATGCGCCGTCACGGCGGCACCGGTTCGCGGCGGCCGCGCGGTGGGCCGTCCCCGCAGTCGCACTGCTGGCGCTGGCCGTGGTGGGATGGCGCAGGCGCACCTCACCACGATGAGCCTGGAGCGCATGGGCTCGAACCCCATCCTCGCTGGCGAAGGCAGTGGCTCCGATTGGAGAACCTGCGGGAGGCGTGTTTTCCCTCGTTGGGCCTGAGACAGGTGTAGCATCCTGCGGCGTATATCTCTGACGTCCGGACCTTGCTTGGGGAGACGTTGTGCGATCAATATCGATCGCTTCCGGACCGGGGCCGATGGTGCGCCGCGCACGCGGTTGTGCCATCTGCGGCGTGGCGGTGCTCGCCGCTGTTGCGGCGATCCTGCCGACGGCCGGTTCGGCGAGCGCGGGTGCCAGAGCGGCGTCACAGCCGACGGCCGCACACCGGCGCATGGCCTTGGCCGCGACGAGTCAGGACTGGCCCGCCTATCTGTTCTCGGCGCGCCATGCGTCGACGACGACCGGGCCAACGGCGATCACGCTGACCAATGCCGGGAGCCTCACGCCCGCGTGGACGTTCCAGGAGCAGCCGCCCACGGGAAACCAGCCGCCCGGCGGGTTCAGCGCCAGCCCCACCGTGGCCGGTGGAATGGTCTTCATCGGCTCCCAGACTGGTGACTTCTACGCGCTGCAGGAGTCGACCGGCCAGGTCGTGTGGACGCAGACCCTCGACTATCAGCAGCCCGGGAACAACGGCAACTGCAACAACGCCCGCGGGATCGTGGGAACGGCCACCGTCGCGGCTGACCCCCAGACCGGGAACCCGACCGTCTACGTCGCGGGCGCCCGCTACCTCTACGCTTTGGACGCGGCAACCGGCGCCCAGAAGTGGAAGTCTCTGGTCGGGCCCGCGGGAAGCGCGAACGTCCTGGGCGCATACTTCAACTACGCATCCCCGACGGTCGCCAACGGGCACGTCTACGAGGGTGTGTCCTCGAGTTGCGACCAGCCGTTCGTGCGCGGCGGGGTCCAGTCCTTCAGCCAGCAGACCGGCAAGCTGCAGCACAGCTTCTGGACGGACCCAGCCGGCAAGGTCGGCGCCAGCGTGTGGAGCAGCGTGGGGGCGACCAAGTCCTACCTATCTGTGACCACCGGGGATCCGGCGTTCACGGGGACGGCCCTTTACCATGCGTATTCCTTCCTGCGCCTGGATTCAAATACGCTCGCACTCCGCGGTACGTGGCGACTGACCCTTGGGCAGTCGGCGGACCTGGATTTCGGCAGTTCGCCAACATTCTTCGACGGCAAGGTGAACGGGGTAACGACCGCGCTCGTGGGGGCGTGCAACAAGAACGGCCGCTACTACGCGCTGCGCCGGAATGCCCTGCATAGCGGGCCGGTCTGGTCCGTGCGGGTCGGCGCGGCTGCCCACACGAGTCGGGGCATGTGCCTGGCGTCAGCAGTCTGGAACGCCCAGGCCGGCACGCTGTATCTGGCGGGTAACGCCACGAGCATCAACGGGCAAACCTTCTACGGATCCGTCCGGAAGGTGAGCCCACACACGGGCAAGACCAGGTGGGCCAGAGGATTGGGCTGTGGCGTCCTTGGCACCCCCGCGCTCGATGCGGCCACCGGCGTGCTCGCGGTGGCCACCTGGACCCCATGCCACAACGGGTCGCCCGCCGTCTATCTGCTCAACGCTGCGACAGGTACGATCCTGGGCACTTTGCCGCTGCAGGTCGGCGGGTTCGCCCAGCCTGTCTTCGCCGGCCCGTACCTCCTCGTCGCGGACGAGTCCGGGCAGGTCGTTGCCTACAGCCCGACAGCGACGGCAGGCCACGTGCGCTGCACCGGATGGTGCAACGCGCCGCATCCGCAGACGCGGGTAGCGCCGATTCCCGTTCCGTGAGCCAGAGGTTGCACAGCAATTAATCCCACGTTTGATGTGGGTGCGTGATGGCGGCGTGATGCAGGTGAGGGCTGGTGAGCCAGACGAGCAGCTTTAAGAATGCGCTGATCGCTG
>DAITAE010000058.1:0-1455 GCA_036824445.1 Streptosporangiaceae bacterium
CCCACATGTGGGTGAGGAAGGCGTCCAGGGCGTCGAGCCCGGGCCGCAGCCGGCCCTCGATGTGGTCGACCGTGTGGATCAGGCGGCTGTACAACTCGATCTGCCGCCGGCCGATCACCCGCACGCTGCCCGGCACGCAGATCCGCGACTTGTCGTTGCGGTCCACGTCGGTGCACATGGTCAGCTCCGACTCTTCCTTGACCGAGTTGAGCAGGGTACGGATGTTGGCGGCGTCCTCCAGCGGGTCGGCACCACGCCGGATCGTGCCGGAGATTGGGCAGGTCTCCACCCGGTCCCCGGCCACCCGCACATACATCTCGGGCGACGCGCCGACCAGGCACTCCCCCTCCCCGAGGTTGAAGAAGAACTCATATGGCGCAGGGTTGCGGTGCCGCAGCCGGAGGTAGAAGGAGGCGGGGGAAGCGCACGGTGCGTGGAAGGCGTGGCTGGGCACGACCTCGAACAGGTCGCCCCGGGCGAACCGGTCCCTGGCCCGCTCGACGATGCGGGCGTAAGAGCCCGGCTGGGGGCCACGCGGGATGTGGCCACTGGGCTGCGGGCCGGCACCGGCTGGGGCGGGCGGCGTCAGGCGCGGCAGTCCCCGCGTCGACGCACCCGCCACCGTGAAGTCGTACCGGTAGCGGATGGCAGTCTCGCGCTTGCGGTCGAGCACGTAGAGCTCGTCCGGCAGGTGCAGGACCAGGTCGCGCTGCTCGCTGGGCCGCTGATGACGCAGCTGGACCGGTTCGAACTGGAACGCGAGGTCGTAGCCAAACGCGCCGTACAGCCCGAGGTGGGGGTCGTCGCCGGCCAGGTCGGCGACGACCTCCCGCAGCGCGGAGAAGACGGTGGGCCGGCGGCTCCGGTCCTCCTCGGCCAGCACAGCGACGGGCTCGGGTACCACCACCGCGACCTCTGCCGCCGCCCGGCCGCCCGCATCCGGGCCGGCGGCAGGGGCGCGCTCGCCCGCCCGCATCAGGGCCGCGCCGAGGACCGGGAGCAGGACCTCACCCCGCGCGTTGAGCGCCCTGGCGCTGATCCGGCGGCCACGGGCGACGATCTCGGCGCAGGGATTCACATAGGCCAGATGCCAGCGGCTGTAGCGGCCCGGGTACTCCATGCCTGAGCTGAGCACCCCGCCGCGCAGCCCTTCCACCTGCATGCAGATGGTGTCCAGGATCTGCTCGTCGAACGGCTCAGCGATCCTGCTGACACGCACGCCGCCCGCGGTCACGGTCTGCGTGCTGGCGGTGCCTGCCGCCGCCTGGCCAATCTCTGCTGCCGGGTCCACCTGTGCTCCCTCGGTGAGGGCCCGGCCGACGAAAGTCAGGAGCGACCGCCGCTGCCGGGCGGTCGCTCCTGGATGTGCGCTGCACGCGAGCCAGTTACCGCCTTACCGGCGGCGCCACCACTGAGGGCTGCGGCTGGCTCGCATGGCGCGAGCTTACCGGTCTG
>DAITAE010000058.1:1555-13584 GCA_036824445.1 Streptosporangiaceae bacterium
GCGCGATCAGGCGAGTGCGAAGACGGCGGTGACGGTGACGGTCATCCGCTGGCGGCCGGGTGAGACCGGCACCGGCGAGGGGGTGGCCGATGACCGGGCGGCGCCCGAGGCGATCACGGGCAGCGGCTCCGCGGAGCCCTGCTCGGACATGCTCACCACTTGCCCGACCGACCTGCCCAGCGCCCTCGCGTACTGGGCCGCCTTGGTCCTGGCATCCGCCACCGCCCTGGCCCGGGCCGCTGCGAGCAGCGAGCTGGCATCGCTCACGTTGAGGGAGACGCCGTCCACCTCGGTGGCGTTACCGCCGGCCCGCACCGCGTCACTGATCTGGGTGCCCGCGGTCGCCAGCCTGCGCAGGGTGACCGCGATCGACTCGCTGGCCCCGTACCCGGTCGGCAGCGCCGCGTTGCCCGCGTACTGCGGCTGGATCGACATACCTGAGGTCTGGATGTCGGAGCGCCGCACACCGGATCTCGCCAGCGCAGCGGTGACCGCACGGACCGCATGGTTGGCCCGCTGCAGCGCGGCGCTGACCGAGGCATCGCTGGTCTGCACGCCCATGGACAACAGCAGCTGATCCGGGGTGCCGGACACGGCGCCGGTGCCGGTGACGGTGATCTTGGCAGCCGAGGCGCCGTCGGCACCGGCGGCGGTGCCGGGCTGGACGGCCAGGGTACGGCCGGAAGCTGTGGCCGCGGCGGCGGGGTCGCCGCCCTGGGCGGCCCCGGCGGCGAAGGCGCCGATCAGCACGCCGGCGGCCGTGACGCCCGTGAGCAGCGCCCGCTGAGTGGAGGTGAGCCGGACCGGCATGGCGGGCCTCCCGGATCGGTGGGATGATCACCGCTTCGACGCGCCGCCGCCGCGGCTGGTTCCGCCCATCCAGCCCGGCTCGGGCCCGCCGGCCGCTCAGGACCGCTGCGCGGGCTCTGGCGTATCGCGGGTCTCAGCCTCCACGATCTTGGAGCTGGAGAGCACCGCGATCCCGACCACCGCCGCCGCCCCGCCGGCCAGCTGGAAACCGAGATCCAGCGGCGACGACGCGAGTTGCTCGCCGAAGATGGTGGCCCCGATCACTACCGCGCAGACCGGCTCCAGCGTGTCGATGACCGGCAGGCTCAGCGAGAGGGCCCCCGCCCCGAAGGCACTCTGGCCGAACAGCGCGCTCACGATGCCGGTGGCGGCCAGGGCGTACGGCTCCCACTGCACAAGGGTCGTCCAGCCGATGTCCGAGAACAGGTCGACGGTGCTCTTGGTCAGCGCGTCGCCCAGCCCGTAGAGCGCGCCCGCGGCGGCGGCCAGCCAGATGACCCGCGCCTTGCCCCGCACCCGGAGCGCGGCCACCGCCGACAGCGCCACCAGGATGCCCATAGCCAGGAAAACCGGGATCCATACGCCGATCGCCGGGGCGCTCACCCCGCTGGTCGGAGGCGAGACGGCCAGGAAGATGGCGATCCCGGCGGCCACGGTCAGCGCACCCAGTATGTCTCGCGTGGTGAGCCTGCGCCGTTGACGGCGGGCGATCAGGGGCAGCGCGAACAGGACGTCGGTGGCGGCGAGCGGCTGTACCAGGGTCAGCGGGCCGAAGACGAGCGCCACCCCCTGGATGACGAACGAGAAGGCCTCCAGAGCGACGCCCGCGACCCAGCGTGGCTGGCGGACCAGATGCCACAGCAGGGCGAACCGCAGCGCCTCCTCACCCGACTTGCGGGCGACCCCCTGCTGCATGATTGAGCCGACCGCGAAGCAAAAACCCGCAGCGAGCGCTGCAACGACGGCAATCGTGGTCGCCACCTGACCGCATACCCTCCCCTGGGGGCCATTCCCCACCATCATCGGCCGTGATGCCCCGGCCGCAATCACCGGGACGCCCTTGGCGACGGCGTAGCCGCCCGGGCCCTGGAGGTCGACCAAGGTACCGGAGCCGATCTTCGCCCGGTAGCTGCCCGGCGCTCGCGCCGCACCCCTTTCGTGTTCCCGCAATGGCATCCTGCGCGGCCCCACCCGGTCAGATGTGCATGCCGCCGTCGACGGACAGAGTGGCGCCGGTCACGAATGAGCTGTCGGCGCACGCCAGGTACAGGACGGAGCGGGCGATCTCCTCGGCGCAGGCACGGCGCGCCAGCGGGATCCTGGCGTCGAAGATGCGCGCGGCCGCCGCGGCCACCGCGGCCGTCAGGCCCGTTCGGACTGCCTGGCGATCCGCTCCATCAGGGCGGCGTCCTCGCGGATCTCGGCCTCTGTCGGCGCCAGAGTGATGATTGCCGTCAGGACGAACGTCACGGCGGTGATGCCCAGGATGAGTGGTAGCAGGAAGGCCAGCCCGGTGGCGCCGCTCCCCATGCCCAACATGCCGCCGCCGGGTGCCGCCTGAACTCTCAAGGCGGCCATGCCGGTGTAGTGCATGCCGCTCACGGCCACGCCCATGATCAGGGACGCGAGCAGGGTGTTCCGCACGCCGCCAAGGCGCAGCGCGGCCCACAGCGCGGCGGTTCCCGCGACGATCGCGATGAGGACCGAGAGCGCGAGCAGCAGCCCGTTGTAGCCCATCGTGTCGGGCATCCGCATGGCCCACATGCCCATGTAGTGCATGCTTGCGACGCCCACTCCGATGATGGTGCCGCCGAGCAGCAACGGGCCTGGCCCGTCCCCGCCGAAGCCCACGATGAGGAGGCCGACGCTGACCACGGCGACGGCGATGAGCATGCTCAAGATGGTGACCGGCACGCTGTAGGTGATCGTCTGGCCCGGGATGCTGAACCCGAGCATGGCGATGAAGTGCATGACCCAGATGCCTGTGATCCCGATCGACACCGCCGCCAGCAGCAGCCACCGCGCGCGCTGCGCGCCCCGCATCGCCCGGGCCCGGGCCGTGCACTGCAGGCCAAGGAAGCAGCCGAGGGACGACGTCAGGTAGGCAAGTGCCGGGTTCAGCGGGCCGTACGCGAAGTTCTGGACTACCACCAGGCCTCCACCTGTTCGCACCCCGCTCCGCGGGTGACCGCATGCCAGCGGAGATTTCTTTTTCTCGTGGGCCGCCTCCCCAACATGTCACGCCAAGCGACTGCAGATGCACGAGTTAACACGGTTGTGACCAGGCTCACCCGCTCCTCTCCACGTGACACCGTGTACGCCAGCCCGAGTCCACGATCGCATACCAATAAAAGACCCTGTGAGGTTCTGGTTGGGTATGACCGCACATATGAAACATCTTGACTGTTGGGTCCTACCGATACAGACTTTGGTTCGCAATGGTTGCTCGGCTTGGGGTGATGCCGCTGCATCGCAGCCGGGAACGCTGCATCGCCGTGGGCCTGCCATCCGGCGCAGGTTAGCTGGGCGGGACAGCCTAACCGGCATCACAGCTTGGCGGGGGTGCCCGGCCAAAGCCCTGGGACACAGCAACGAATGCCGAGCTGTAGAGGCAGGGGCAGTGCGCGACTACGACGTGTTCACCGTCGAGTCCAAGGCCGACGTCCTGGAGAAGTCCCGCGAGTACTGGAACCCCGGCAAGACCGGCTTCTGGGTGGATACCGGCGTCGACCTGGTTATCGACCGCCGGGAGGGCTACTACATCTGGGACATGTCGGGGGCCCGGCTGATCGATGTTCACCTCAATGGTGGGACCTTCAACCTGGGTCACCGCAACGCGGAACTGGTCGAGGCGATCACCACCGGCATGCGAACCTTCGATATCGGCAACCACCACTTTCCTTCCAGCGCCCGCGCCGCGCTCGCCGCGGAACTCGTCCGCTGGGCACCGCCCAACCTCACCAAGGTCGTCTACGGCAGCGGCGGTGGCGAGGCGATTGACATCGCGCTGAAGACCGCCCGGCATGCCACCAGGCGCCGGCGGATCGTCTCGATCGCGAAGGCTTACCACGGCCATACCGGCCTCGCCGTGGCCACGGGCGACGACCGGTTCTCCAAGATCTTTCTGGCCGACCGGCCGGATGAGTTCACCCATGTGCCGTTCAACGACCTGGCCGCGATGGAGCAGGCGCTGGCACCGGGCGACGCGGCGGCTGTGATCATGGAGACGATCCCGGCGACCTACGGCTTCCCGCTGCCCGCACCGGGCTA
Source organism: Streptosporangiaceae bacterium (assembly GCA_036824445.1). GTDB lineage: Bacteria > Actinomycetota > Actinomycetes > Streptosporangiales > Streptosporangiaceae > UBA9676. Next base: position 5,636 of record DAITAE010000058.1, read on the forward strand.
TCTGGAAGCCGTCAAGGAACTCTGCGAGTCGCACGGCACCGTCTACATAGCCGACGAGGTGCAAACCGGGCTGATGCGCACCGGGGAGATGTGGGGGATCAGCAAGCACGGCATCGAGCCGGACATCCTCGTGACCGGCAAGGGCCTGTCCGGCGGGATGTACCCGATCGCCGCTGTGCTGGTCAGCGAGCAGTGCGCCGGATGGCTGACCGAAGACGGCTTCGCGCACATCTCCAGCTTCGGCGGTGCCGAGCTTGGCTGCGTCGCGGCGCTGAAGACGCTGGAGATCTGTGGCCGCCCGCAGACCAGGTCGATGGTGCATTACATCGCCGATCTCGTCGGCCGCGGGCTGCGTGACATTCAGGCCCGCTATCCCGACTGGTTCACCGGCATCCGGCAGAACGGGGTGGTCATGGGCCTGGAGTTCGACCATCCCGAGGGGGCCAAGTACGTCATGCGGCACCTGTATGAGACCGGAGTATGGGCGATCTTCTCGACCCTGGACCCGCGGGTGCTGCAGTACAAACCCGGCGTGCTGATGACTCCGGAGCTGTGCGAGGAACTGCTGGAGCGCACCGAGGCGGGAATCGGCGGGGCCTGGGCCGAGGTGAGGCACCGCCCGGCGGGCAGCCGTGCCCCCCTGGCCGGGAGAGCGCGATGACCGGCCCCCGGGCGGGCAGCCGCGGTCGCGCCGGCTCACCGACCGCCGGCAGGCGCGGGCAGCAGCGGAATTTCAGGGCAGCATCCGCGGATCTGGCTGCTGGGCCCGGCGGGGGGACCCCCATTCAGGGGGCCGTGCCTGGCGCGGAGCCGGCCGGTGATCGGGGGCCAGCCAAGACAGCCCGGGCCGTGCACCCGTCCCGCCACCGAGCACGTGGGAGGACGGCGCAGGCAGCCGGTGGCCAGCACCCAGCCGACCGGCAGGCCACGGAGCCGGTGCACCCGGGAACGTCGGCCATCCACGCGGCACGGCAGATGCTCGCACGCGCGCACTGGGCCGCCGGGGCGTTCGCGGGCTACGACCGATCCTCGGTGCTGCGGATCACCGAGGCAGTCGCGCGGGCCGCGTACGGACAGGCCAGCCGCTACGCAGAGTGGGCGGTAAAGGAAACCGGTTTCGGGGTGGCCGAGCACAAGGCCCTCAAGAACGAGGCGTGCTCGCTGGGCCTGTTCCAGCGGTACCGGGACGAGGACTACGTGAGCCCGCGCACCGACCCTGCTGCGAAGATCCTCTCCGTACCGCGCCCGGCGGGGGTCATCCTGGCGCTGACCCCATCGACAAACCCTGTGTGCACGGTGTTCTTCAAGGTCATTCTCGCGCTGCTGACCCGCAACGCGATCGTGGTCAGCCCGCATCCGATGGCGCAAGAATGCTGTACCGACGCTGCCCGGCTGCTGGCCGCGGCCGCCACCGACGCCGGCGCGCCCGACGGAGCCATCCAGGTAGTCGAAGAGCCAACAGTCGAGCTGGTCCAGGCCCTGATGGCCGACCCGGTGACCGATGTGATCGTGGCCACCGGCGGCACCGCGATGGTGCGCGCGGCTTACCGGTCCGGAAACCCAGCGCTCGGCGTCGGGCCGGGCAACGTGCCCGTCCTGGTGGACACGACGGCCGACCTCGCCGCGGCGGCAGCGCGGATCGCCGAGAGCAAGGCGTTCGACAACTCGCTGCTGTGCACCAACGAGTCCGTGCTCATCGCCCTCGAACCCGTCGCGGACGGCCTGACCAGGGAACTCGCCCGACAGCGCGCGGTCGTCCTCGAAGCGGACGCGACCGCCCGGCTGCGGGCCTACCTGTTCCCGGACGGCATGCTCAACGGCGAGGCGATCGGCCAGGACGCGACCTGGATCGCCAAACAGGCTGGGATCCGGGTGCCGCCACGGACCAAGGTGCTGATCACACCGTTCGGCCTGGTACTGCCCGAGGAACCCCTGGCCCGGGAGAAGCTCTGCCCGGTGCTCGGGATGGTCCGGGCGCGCGACGCGGAAGCCGGGATCGCCGCGGCACGCGCGATGGTCCGCATCGGTGGTATCGGCCACTCCGCGGCGATTCACAGCAGCGATCCCGCGGTGATCATGCGTTTCGCGGAACGGGTCCCCGTGCTGCGGGTGGCGGTCAACGCCGGGAACAGCACCGGCAGCGCTGGCCTGGACACGAACTTGGCGCCGTCGATGACGCTCGGCACGGGGTTCGCCGGGGGCAGCTCGATCGGAGAAAACCTGGAGCCGCAGCACCTGGTCAACTGGGTCCGGGTGGCCTATAACGCAGCGAACGACGTGCCGTTCGGCGATTTCACGGGGCTCAGTCCGTGGGGCGTCCGGGCAGGCCCGGTGCCGCCATACCCGGTCGCATCGAACCTTCCGGCGCCAGATGGCGGCACCAGACCGGCGGCCCAGCCGACGGCGCCGACCCGGCTGGGCGGCGCGGCACCTCCCGCCGCGGACCGGATGCGCGAGCAGCTCCGCGCCCTGATCATCGAAGAGCTCCGCCAGCTCGGCAAGGTGTAGCGCAATGGCCGAACTGCGCTCGTTCATTTTCCTGGACCAGCTCCAGCCGCAGACGATGTGCTACCTCGCCACCTGGATCCGCGGCCGGCTGCCGCGGCTGGGTGTCGCGGCACAGGTCATCGAGATCGCGCCCGGGCTGGACATCGAACCGCTGACCGATGTCGCGCTCAAGGAAGCCGAGGTGGAGGCCGGCATTCTCGTGGTTGAGCGGCAGTACGGCTACTTGGAGCTGCACGGGACCACGGCCGCGGTGCGTGCGGCCGCCAGCGCGGTGCTCGGCTCGCTGGGAGCATCCGCGGAGTCAGCGGCCCGGCCGCAGGTGCTGGCCTCGCGCATCATCACCCGGGTGGACTCGCAGCACGCGTTCCTGATCAACCGGAACAAGCTCGGTTCGATGATGCTGCCCGGGGAGTCGCTGTTCGTCTTCGAGCTGCAGCCAGCCTCCTATGCCATTCTCGCGGCCAACGAGGCGGAAAAGGCGGCCCGGATCAAACTCGTCGACTACCGGATGATCGGCGCGACCGGACGGGTCTACCTCTCCGGCCTGGAAGAGGACGTGCGGCAGGCCGCCGATGCGGTCACCAGCATCCTGGGCGAGCCGGGGTGAGCGAGATGCAGCCCGACCGGTTCGATGGCCTGCCCAGCCCGGCAGAGCTGCGCGCGATCGTGCGCGAGGTGCTCGCCGAGGTGCTCGTGGACCAACCTGAGAAGCCAGAGGTGTCAAGCGTGCCCGCGGACCGGCCGGCCGGCGCCTACCGGTCGGGCGGGCATCCCCGCGACGGTGACGGCCTGGCGACCTCCGTGCCCCGCGGGCAGACCGTGACGCCGGTGCCCCGCGAGCAGACCGTAAGGCTGCACACCAGCGAGGACCTGCGGTCTTTCGTGCTGCACCTGGTTGAGCTGGCCGCCGACCCGGCCCGGCGCCAGGACATTCTTAACGAACGGCTCCGGTTCCGGCTCGAGACTCCACTGGGCGCAGCGGAAGCGGCCGTACGCCGGCTGGACAAGGGCGCGGTGACCGAACGGGCAGTTCGGGCAGCCGCCCGGGATCACGCGCGCCTGGTGCTCGGCCGGCGCGCCGTGCTGACCCCGCTGGCCCGGGATGCCGCCCGGACACTCGGGGTTGCGATCGAGCGGGACGAGGAGTGGTGATGCTGCAGGCAACGGTGGTCGGCCACGTCTGGGCGACCAAGCGGATCGACGGCCTGCCGAACGGCGCGTTCCTGGAGGTCGAGGTCGAAGGCTCTGGAGATCGGCTCGTCGCCTTCGACGTCCTCGGCAGTGGCCACGGCGAGCGGGTGCTGATCGCCCAGGGATCGGTCGCGTCCGGCTGGCTGCCGGACCGGCCGCCGGTCGATGCACTGATCGTCGGCTCAATCGACGAGCCCACGGTCGGCCCACCGACGAACCGTGTCACCAAGACCGGCTCGGCGAGCGCAGGTCAGCCCCGAGGCTCCCGCCGCTCCGGAAGACCAAAGACCAGCAGGTAACCGCACCATCCAGACAGCAGCCGGGCCAAGCCGATGCGACGCCCGGCCATTATCGAGAGGAAGGCCCACATGGCACAGAACGCGCTCGGCATGATCGAAACCAAGGGCTATGTGGCCGCGCTGGCCGCCGCCGACGCGATGGTCAAGGCCGCCAACGTCACGATCGTCGGGCGGCAGGAGGTCGGCGACGGGCTGGTGGCCGTCATCATCAACGGCGACGTCGGCGCGGTCAAGGCGGCTACCGAGGCCGGCGCGGAAACCGCCTCCGGCGTCGGAGAACTGATCTCGGTACACGTAATCCCACGCCCGCACGGCGAGCTCGGCAAGCATTTCGTGGTCTCCGACTGAGCCAGACAGCGCCGTGACCGCTACCGCGGCCCCAGCAGCGGAGCTGCGGGTCTACCTGCCGATCGGCGGGCTGCAACGGCAGTTCGCCGCCTACCTCGGAACCCCGACCCGGGCACGGGGCTACCCGCCCACCGAGGGTGACCACGCGCTGATCGTCGAGGTGGCGCCCGGGCTGGCGATCGAACGGGTCACCGACCTCGCACTGCGCGCCGAACCGGTCGAGCCCGGGATCCTGTTCGTCGAGCGGCACTTCGGTGTGCTGGAGGTACATTCCCGCTCCGGTGAGCAGGTGGCCCGGGCCGGCCAGGCGATCCTCGACGGGCTCGGGCGCCGTCCCGCCGACCAGCTCCGGCCCCGGCTGCGCTACAGCGATATCATCTCCGACATCACCGACCGGCAGGCGGTGATCATCAACCGGTCGCGGCAGGCGTCGATGCTGCTCCCCGGGCAGTCGCTGCTGGTGTGCGAGGTTGCGCCGGCGCTGTTCGCCGCGGTCGCGGCCAATGAGGCCGAGAAGGCCGCGCCGGAGAACACATTGGTGGACGTCAGCATGATCGGTGCATCCGGACGGCTGTATATCGCGGGCAGCAGCGGCGGCGCACGCCACGCGGCCGAGGCCATCGCCGCCACGCTGGGCCGCATCGAAGGCCGCGACCAGTGAACGCGCCGCGAACCTCGGGGCAGGCCGGCATCCCCTCACAGCCCGGGCCGGGCGAGCCCGGGTCCGCGGAAGCGCCGGCCACAGCCGGGGACCCGCAGGCCAGCGTTCTGGCTGGCTACGACCCCTACGCGCGCGGCGCGCTGCGGCCGTTCGGCTTCTCGCCCCAGGCACGGCTGTCGCTGCTGAGCTTGTCCGAGAACGCCACCTACCGGGTAGAGGATCCGGCAGATGGCCGCATCGCGGCACTCCGGGTGCACCGGACCGGCTATCACCCGCCCCGCGGGGTGGCTTCCGAGCTCGCCTGGCTACAGGCGCTGCGCCGGGACGAGGGGCTGCTCACCCCCGCGGTGTTTCGCGCCATCGATGGCAGGGAGATCGTCGACATCGAGATCGGGCAGCGCACCCGGCAGTGCGTGCTGTTTGAGTTCCTGCCAGGCAGCGAGCCAGCTTCCGATGAGCTGGAGGGGAAGTTCGAGCTGCTCGGCGGGATCAGCGCCAGAATGCACCGGCACGCCCGGGGCTGGCAGCGGCCGGCCTGGTTCAACCGATTTCGCTGGGACTTCGACTGCTGCATAGGCGTGACGCCGCGGTGGGGGCGCTGGCAGGACGGCGTCGGGGTTGGTGCAGAGGAAACAGCGGTGCTCAGCCGGGCCGCCGCGCTGATCGGCGAGCGGCTGCGACGCTTCGGCACCGGGCCGGAGCGGTTCGGGCTCATCCACGCCGACATGCGGCTGGCCAACCTGCTGGTCAATGGCCCGGACATACAGGTGATCGACTTCGACGACTGTGGGTTCGGCTGGTTCCTGTTTGATCTGGGGGCGGCGCTCAGCTTCCTCGAGCATGACCCGCGTGTGCCCGCGCTGTGCGCCGCGTGGGTCCGCGGCTACCGGCGAGAGCTGACACTGCCCGCCGCGGACGCCGCGGAGATCCCAACGTTCATACTGCTGCGGCGGTTGCAACTGGTCGCCTGGGTGGGCTCTCATGCCTTTGCCGACGCGGCGCGCGAACTCGGAGCCGACTTCACCCACGGCGCGTGTGAGCTGGCCGAGCGCTACCTGGCGGCGGCCACGCCCAGCGCAATCCGGTCCGAAGATTAGCAGCGGATCAGCGCTGCCGGAGTTTCTGGAGATGATCATGTTCAGCTCGATGAAGGGCCGGTCGGTGCTGGTCACCGGCGGGAGCAAGGGTATCGGTAAGGGCATCGCAGCGGCGTTCGCCGCCGAGGGAGCGCAAGTGGTGATCACCGGGCGGGATCGCCAGGCCGGTGAGAGCACCGCCTCCGAGCTGGCCGCCGCGGGCGGGAAGGCCCGCTATATCCAGGCTGACGTCGCCAATCCCGCGGACTGCGCGCAGATGGTGGCCGCCACAATCGAGGGGAACGGCGGCCTCGATGTGCTCTGCTGCAACGCCGGGGTGTTCCCCTCGGTCAGCCTGGCGGAGATGACGCCCGGGCAACTCGAGGAGGTGCTCGGGATCAACCTCAAGGGCACGGTGTTCGCAGTGCAGGCGGCGCTGGACGCGCTCAGCCGATCCGGCCGCGGACGCGTGGTCGTGACTTCATCCATCACCGGGCCCGTGACCGGTTACGCCGGGTGGGCGCATTACGGCGCGAGCAAGGCTGGCCAGCTTGGGTTCATACGGTCGGCTGCGCTTGAGCTTGCGCCGGCCGGCGTGACAATCAACGCAGTCATGCCTGGCAACATCATCACGGAGGGCCTCACCGATCTAGGCGAGGATTATGAGCAGACCATGGCGGCCTCCATCCCGCTCAAGCGGCTGGGTAGCGTGGCCGACATCGCAAGCGCAGTGCTGTTTTTCGCCAGTGAGCAAGCCGGCTACATCACTGGTCAGACGCTTATCATCGACGGCGGGCAGACGATTCCGGAATCGCTGGAGGCGATGGTGTGACCCGGGAGCCCGCCGCGGGCACAGCTTCCGGGAAGTCGGCCCGGAGGGCCCAGCTGCCGGAAGCTCCTGGAGGCCACGGGATGACGCGCGAGCTGACCGACGCCACCGACAGTGCCGCCGCTGCCGAGCGAGGGCTTGTCGAAGACGCCCGCCGCCGGATCCTCGACCTGATCGGGAACCAGACGCTGCGGCCCGGAGACCGGGTCGGAACCGAGCGGGAGCTGGCGGCGCGGCTGTCCGTCAGCCGATCCACCCTCCGGCAGGCGCTCGCCATGCTCGCACAGGCCGGGGTGCTGCGCCGGGTGCCCGGCCGGGCCGGCGGCACGTTCGTCGCGACGCACGCCAAGGTGGACCGCGACCTGTCGCTGATCGTGGGCCTGCCCGAGTACCTGCGCCGGCAGGGGTACGTCGCCGGGACCCAAGTGCTGTCAGCGACGATGGCCGGGGCCGACGAGCTGACCGCGGCCGAGCTGGCGCTTCCGGTCGGTGGCCTGGTCGTCGACCTGGTCAGGATCCGGCTGGCCGACCGGGTCCCGCTGTCGCTGGAACGGGCACAGCTGCCTGCCGGGCTCTTCCCCGGGCTCCTCGAGCTGCCGCTCGGTGGCAGCCTCTATGAGCTGCTCGACTCGCACTACGGGATAAGGCCAGAGGATGTGATCGAGCACCTCGAGGTCGTGGAGGCCAGCCCCGAAGATGCCGCGCTGCTCGGCATCGGCACCGGGGCGCCGCTGCTGGCCGTCACGCGCACGTCCTCAACCTCAGAAGGGGTGCCGTTCGAGCACTCCCTCGACCTCTTCCGCGCTGACCGCACCCGGGTGACCTTCCGGACCAGGGCCGAGCGAGCCGAGATCCGCCGTAGCGACGCCGGGAAACCGGCCTATGCCGGCCCAGTCTCCGCCGTGGGTGTCGCCCCGCGGAGACGCGCCCCGCGGCCTCGTTCCGAGATGAGGTAGATCACGAGCCCGACGGCGATCGACAATACCGCGATCGCCCCCACGGCGAGACCCCACCCGGCTTTCGTGAAGATGGGCGCC
>DAITAE010000539.1:0-3491 GCA_036824445.1 Streptosporangiaceae bacterium
CCGAATCACATTCTGTAACTAGCGCTGATCAACATCACCGCGCAAGTAGCCGCCTTATTGCGCGGACGCCGACTGGTGTTGGGCCGAGCTTTGGGCTGCCCCGGTCGGGCCGTTTCTGCGCGGCGAGGCATTGTGAGCCAACTCGATGGTGTCAAGACGGACCTACTAGCGCGGGCCGATTGATGCCAGCGCGTCGGACAGGGCGAGGACGTCGTCACCGCAGTTGTAGGCGTGGAGCGACACGCGGATGCCGCCCCCGCGGGAGCTGGTGTGGATCCGGTGCTCTCTGGCCAGCGCGGCCTGGACCTCCTCGGCCACGGCGGCTGGGTGCCTGAGCGAGACGATGTGACCGCTCGCGGAACGGTCAGCCAGTGCCCGGTACGGCGTCCAGCCGAGCGGGGCAGTCTGCTCAACCAGTTCCGCTGCCAGCCGGCCAGCGTGCTCGTGTATCGACGTCAGCCCGATCCCGGCCAGCAGCTTGATGGACGCAAGCAGCCCGACGGCGGCGCTGTAGGACATGGTCGACAGCTCGAATCGCCGGGCGTCCGGGGCCAGCGAGAGTTCCTGCGGCCTGAAGTCGAACGGTGCGGGACTGCCTTTCCATCCGACCATCGGGGGGATGGCGGCCGCAAGGTCTTCGACTACGGCAAGCAGCGCGGCGCCGCCCGGGGCCGACAGCCACTTGTACCCGCTGCACACCAGCACGTCTGCGCCCCATCCGGCCATCGTGACCGGGACAGCGCCGGCCATCTGCGTGACGTCAACCACGACCCGGGCGCCAACCCTTCGGGCCCCTGCCACCAGGCCCGCGACGTCGATCAAGCTGCCGGTGGCGTACTGAACCGCGCTGGCGCACACAACCGTCGTTCGTTCATCGATGGCCTCGACCAGCGAAAGCGTGAGGTCGTCAGTCGCAACGTCGGAAACCCAGCAGATCCGCATTCCGGAGCGCTCACGAGCTGCCAGCCACGGGTACGTGACGCTCGGGAAGTCGCTCGGCACCAAGATGACCTTACCGTCCGGGCCGGACAGCATCGCCGCAAGCTGGCTCAGACCTTCACTCGCTCCGCCCACCACCGCGACTGACACCAACGGCACGCCGAGCAATTCGGCGGCAGCCGTGCGCAGCGCGTCGAGAACCTCCGCCTCGGCCTGGTCCGGGAGGCGGAGGTTGCCGTACTGGGCGACGTCGTTCAAGAACCGGACGCTTGCCTCTAGCGAGACACGGGGTATCAGTCCGAGCGAGGCTTGGTTCAGGTATGTGCATTCGGAGAGAGCGGCATACTCCCGTGGATCGATCAAGGAATCCATCGTCACCCTTTCGCCGCCTGACCAGCACCAGGGCGGGTGCTGACCGTAGGCGAATTGCTCGATCCGTCACGCTCAGGCTGCCCTGAGCCACGAAATGTCTTGCACAGGCTGAAGAGCGGCACGGCGCACCAGACGCCCTTCAGGCGAGAAACCCATTGCGAACCCGGCAACGCACTAGCGGCCAGGGCAGGCGAACCCATGACGCTGGCAGCCAGGCAGAAGCGCGACGACCTGCCGATCCCGCCGCATGGCGGGCAGCAAACACAGCGATCATGAGGGCCGAACCGGTGACCCGTAGCACGAGGGGCACGAGTGACTTCCTGAAAGCCTCGTGTGCTTAACCGGGAACGATGCCCCGCCTCACCGCGAGCCGTCCCAGGCGGGCGACCCGTCGCCAGGATGGCACACAACAATCCCAGGCTCAAAGCGCCGACTCCGCTGAGAGCGTTGCGGGCAGCCAAGCTCATCCTTGTGGTAAACGTCGCGCTGCCGTCGATCGGCTCCGCGCAACTGGTCGGGCATGCAAGGACCCCACGACCCCGAGTGCTCACCAAGTGTGACCAGCGGCCGAGAAGATGAACGCGCCCATCGCCGCCGGTATGGCGGCGGCGCGAGCGGCCACAACCAACTGCGAGGGCGTGCAGAACTGGCTGCTCTGCGCGCGGCGCGCGGCCCATCCGGCGGTCACGCGGAGAGTAAGAAGTCGGCGGACGCGCCAGCTATGACAAGCGCGCTTCGGCTAGCAGCAGGCCGGCCAGGTCGGCCGGCGCCGGCGTCACTCCGGTCAGCCCGCGGGCGGTGAACCAGCGCGCGACGTTCGCCGAGTCCCTGGTCAGGAACTCCACGCCGCGCGGGTTCGCGATCAGGTCGACGATCTGCGGCATGTCGATCATGACCAGCCGGCTGCCGTGCACCAGCAGGTTGTAGGCCGACAGGTCGCCGTGCGCGTAGCCGAGCCGGGCCAGGCCGCGGAGGGCAGCCACCAGCTGGTCCCACAGGCTGGCGAGCTCAGCCCCAGCCGGCCTGATCTCGGCCAGCCGCGGCGCGGCCGTGCCGTCCGGCTCGCCGATGAACTCCAGCAGCAGCTCGGTCTCGAGTATCTGCACCGGATACGGCACTGGCAGGCCGGCCGCGCAGAGCTGACTCAGGGCGGCGAACTCGGCGCTCGCCCACTGGGTGGAGATCATCGCCCGGCCCGCCGCGGACCGCGCCGCGATCGCCCGGTTCACCCTCGACTCCCGGACGCGCCGGCCTTCGAGATACTCGCTGTCGCGCTGGAACATCCGGTGCTCCGCGGCCCGGTACCGCTTGGCGGCGAGCAGGCAGGACCGGCCGGTGCCGGGCACGCCGCGGCGCAACAGGAAGACGCCGGCCTCCTTTCCGGTCTTCAGGATGCCGAGCTCGGTGTCGACGGCCGCGAGGTCGGTGACAAGCCAGTCCGGGTGCGGTTGCGGGCCGCGCTCCGTGGGCGCGGACTGATCCCACGTGGACCACCGGTCACCCTCGGGCAGCCCGAACGTCTCGGAGCCGAAGTCGGCCGGCGGGAGGCGCCGGCGGTGCCGGTCGCGCTTGAGGAAGGTGGGCTCGTCGTCGTCAAACCGCCGCTTGCCGCGGCGGAACTGAGAGCTGGACATGGCGGAAGCTCCTGGTGCAGGAAGTGCGGGCGGGCAGCAAGAAACTCGTGATGGTCCTCATCTGCGTCCCTCCTTCCTGCTCAGCGAGCGTCCGCCAGTCGCGGGCGGCGACGGCAGGGATGTGGGCTGCCAGGCTGACACGCCGCCAGGCAGCGGGCAACAGGTTTTCCGCCGGTCAGCCTCCCGTCGCGGCAGCGATCGTGCGGGCCTGCTTCTCGGTCAGCACCCTGGCGATCCCGACCGTCGTCCAGCCAGCGCTCCCCTCGAGCTCATCACGGATCATTGCCGCCTGATACTCGATCGACACCGGGCCGATGGCGGCTAGGTCCTCCCGCTCGTTCCGCATCACCAGCATGTAGTTCACGTGGCCATCTAAGCCGGTGCGGCTGGCCGGCGCCGACCGTGCGTCACTTTGACCCGGCGCCTTACCCTCGGCCTGGGCGGCCCGCCGGCCATGCCACCCGAACCGGGAGATATACGCGCAGGCGATGGCGCATTTGACCGCGCTGACCGAATCCATACTCGGCAGGCGTGCCTGCGAGCGCT